>NZ_JBEXXQ010000004.1:0-280457 GCF_040630525.1 Streptomyces sp. NPDC005799 | reverse complement strand
TAGACGGCCACGCTCGCGATGCCTGCGTCCCGACAGGCCCGGGCCACGCGGACAGCGATTTCGCCACGGTTGGCGATGAGCACCTTGCGCACGATTGAGGCTCCCTCCTTGAAACAAGCCGAGTTTAGGGACTGCCGACGAGGCACTTCGACCCGTCCCCAATGGTGAGCTTGCCCACACGGAGCGTGATTCGAGGCTCGCTCGACCCGCGAAATCCCTTGTCGTACCCAGGTACGCAGGACTCCTCCCGGCAACCCTAGCTCTCCCATGTGGCCAAGGTCTCTGTGAGAGCGTGCTGCGGGCCACTCTGTTTCTTTGTGGAGTCCCTACGAATGGCCCAATGATTCTTTGCGGTCGACACAACCCTTGTCCCGGGGTTTACCCGTTAGTAGCGTTCGCGATGGATCGAAACGTACTTGGAGTAACCCGAACTTGGCTCGAGAGTGGGTGGGGACCGGTGGTGCGCAGGCCGGTGGCATGGGTCGTGGCGGTCGTCCTCTTCGTCGAGGCGCTCGGGGTCGCCGCGCTGAACTGGTTCCTCGGGATCGTCGTCGACCGTCAGGACATGTCCCTGGCCGGCCTCGACCCGGACACGATGTCGCTGTCCTCGAAGATCGGCGGGATCGTCTTCGGCCTCTACTACGCCCTGTGCGGCCTGGTCGCGCTCCTGGTGGCGATACGCAACCGCCCCGCGGCCGGCTTCGGCCGCGTCCTGCTGATCAGCGCGGCGGTCGTGCACGCCCTCCTGGCGGCCCTCGTGTGGGGGCTGGTGGGCTGGCCCGCGTTCGTGTTCATGGTCGTGGTGCTGGCCCTCATCGTGCTGCTGCTGATGACCTACGAGGCACCTGTGCAGCCCGCCGAGCCCGCCGACACGCCGCCCGCGGACGTGCCGGGGCCCGAGGACGACGAGGGCTCGCCGGTCACTTCTCCGCCGGCGCCCACAACTCCGTGATGCCGACGCCCAGGTGGGCGAGCAGCTTGCGCAGCAGGGGAAGGCTGAGGCCGATCACGTTGCCGTGGTCGCCGTCGATGCCCTCGATGAACGGCGCGCTGCGGCCGTCCAGGGTGAACGCCCCGGCCACGTGGAGGGGTTCGCCGGTGGCGACGTAGGCGGCGATCTCCTCGTCGCTGGGGTCACCGAAACGGACGAGCGTGGAGGCCGTGCCCGACACGTACCGCTTGCTGGTGGTGTCCCAGACGCAGTGGCCGGTCTGGAGCGTCCCGGCCCGGCCGCGCATCGCCTTCCAGCGGGCGGTGGCCTCCTCGGGGTCCGCCGGCTTGCCCAGCGCCTGGCCGTCCAGTTCCAGCACGGAGTCGCAGCCGATCACCAGGGCACCCTGGACCTCCGGCCGGGCGGCGACGACGGAGGCCTTGGCCTCGGCGAGGGCGAGCGCCAGGTCCGCGGGGGTGGGCGCGCTCACGGCATCCTCGTCCACGCCGCTCACGATGACCTCGGGGTCCAGGCCCGCCTGGCGGAGCAGATTCAGTCGGGCCGGGGACTGGGAGGCGAGGACGAGACGCCTGCGGCGCTGTGCAGTCATGCGGTCAGGTTAGTCAGGTGCCGCCGCCGGACTCACCTCAGGCCGATCACGATCATCGCCAGGACCATGGCCAGCGCCATGAGAACGCCGAGCCGCCGCAACATGTCCTGCGTTTCGCGCAGTTCCTCGGGCGGCTCGTTCTCGGGGTCGGACCACAGCATGCCACCAGCGTGCGGCTTGGCCGGGCTACGGCGCCTGAGTACACGTACTCAAGTTGAGCCCGGCGCTGTCCTACCGTGCGCCCACGCGGCGGAGCCGCATGTCGATACGGCCCCGCGCCCCCAAAAAACGTCTTCCGCTTACCCCGGCCAGTAGGTTCGCGCCCATGCCGTGGGCCCCGGCTGGGGCAGGCGCTGGGCCGCGACGCGGGACGGGTCGGACCAGGTGTCCCTGTCCTTGGCCGGGTTCTCCGGCGCGGCGGAGGCCGCCGCCGCTCGGGCCCTGACCACCGTCAGGGCCGCCGCCAGTTCCTCCGGGGTGGGGTTGCCCCGTACGACCTTGATGTTCACAGCGTCTCCTTAGAGGGGGATGTTGCCGTGCTTCTTCGGGGGCAGGGACTCGCGCTTGGTGCGCAGCTGGCGCAGGCCGCGGACGACGTGGCGGCGGGTGTCGGACGGCATGATCACCGAGTCGACGTAACCGCGCTCGGCCGCGACGTAGGGGTTGAGGAGGGCGTCCTCGTACTCCTGGATCAGCCGGGCGCGGGTCGCGTCGAGGTCGCCGCTCGCCTCGGCCTCGGCGATGGTGCGGCGGTGCAGGATGTTGACCGCGCCCTGGGCGCCCATGACGGCGATCTGGGCGGTCGGCCAGGCGAGGTTGAGGTCGGCGCCGAGGTGCTTGGAGCCCATGACGTCGTAGGCGCCGCCGAAGGCCTTGCGGGTGATGACGGTGATCAGCGGGACCGTGGCCTCGGCGTAGGCGTAGATCAGCTTGGCGCCGCGGCGGATGATGCCGTCGTGCTCCTGGTCGACGCCGGGCAGGAAGCCGGGGACGTCGACGAAGGTGAGGACGGGGATGTTGAAGGCGTCGCAGGTGCGCACGAAGCGGGCCGCCTTCTCGCTCGCCTTGATGTCGAGGCACCCGGCGAACTGCATCGGCTGGTTGGCGACGATCCCGACGGGGTGGCCCTCGACGCGGCCGTAGCCGGTGAGGATGTTCGGCGCGTACAGCGGCTGGGTCTCGAAGAACTCGGCGTCGTCGAGGACGTGTTCGATCACCGTGTGCATGTCGTACGGCTGGTTCGCGCTGTCCGGCACCAGGGTGTCCAGCTCGAGGTCCTCGGCGGTGACCGCGAGGTCCGCCTCCTCCGGGTAGACCGGCGCCTCGGAGAGGTTGTTGGACGGCAGGTACGACAGCAACTGCTTGATGTACTCGACGGCGTCCTTCTCGTCGCCGGCCATGTGGTGGGCCACGCCGGAGACGGAGTTGTGGGTGCGGGCGCCGCCCAGCTCCTCGAAGCCGACGTCCTCGCCGGTGACGGTCTTGATGACGTCCGGGCCGGTGATGAACATGTGCGAGGTCTGGTCGACCATGACGGTGAAGTCGGTGATCGCGGGGGAGTACACCGCACCGCCCGCGCAGGGGCCGACGACCAGGGAGATCTGCGGGATGACGCCGGAGGCGTGGGTGTTGCGGCGGAAGATCTCGCCGTACGCGCCCAGGGACGCCACGCCCTCCTGGATACGGGCGCCGCCGGAGTCGTTGATGCCGATGACCGGGCAGCCGGTCTTCAGCGCGAAGTCCATCACCTTGACGATCTTCTGCCCGTACACCTCGCCCAGCGCGCCGCCGAAGACGGTGAAGTCCTGGGAGAACACGGCCACGGGGCGGCCGTCGACCGTGCCGTAGCCGGTGACGACGCCGTCGCCGTAGGGGCGGTTGTTCTCCAGGCCGAAGTTGGTGGAGCGGTGCCGGGCGAACTCGTCCAACTCGACGAAGGAGCCCTCGTCGAGCAGCAGCTCGATGCGCTCACGGGCCGTCAACTTGCCCTTGGCGTGCTGCTTCTCGACGGCGCGCGCGGAGCCGGCATGCGTCGCCTCGTCAATACGACGCTGGAGATCCGCGAGCTTGCCCGCAGTGGTGTGAATGTCGATCGCTTCCGGCTCGGACATCGGGATCGCGGCTCCCTGCCTGCTCAAAAGGGGGGACGGTTACTCATCCGTAGAGTAGTGGTGGCCCTACGAATCAGCAGTGCGGCGTTTCACACACCTAGGGTGGCTTGCATGACGCCGCGAGATGCATCAGACGACAGCCGCTGGTCCGATCTGGAACGGCCTCCCCTCAATGCCGTGGCGCTGCGCCGCGGGCTCGTGCGGGAGGGCGGGCTGTGGCGGGAACTGGAGGTGGTGCGCGCCACCGGCTCCACCAACTCCGACCTGGTCGCCCTGGCGGCGGCCGGCAAGGCGGCCGAGGGCTCGATCCTGGTCGCCGAGGAGCAGACCGCCGGGCGGGGCCGCCTGGACCGCGAGTGGACGGCACCCGCCCGCTCGGGCCTGTTCTTCTCCGTGCTGCTGAACCCGGCCGAGGTGCCGGTGGCCCGCTGGGGCTGGCTGCCGCTGCTGACCGGCGTGGCGGTGGCGACCGGGCTGGCGCGGGCCGCGGGCGTCGACACCACACTCAAATGGCCCAACGACCTGCTCGTCTCCATCGCCGGTGAGGAACGCAAGGCCGGCGGCATCCTGGCCGAGCGCGCCGGGAACGACGGCGTGGTCATCGGCGTCGGCGTCAACGTCACCCTGCGGGAGAGCGAGCTGCCCGTCCCCGCCGCGGGGTCGCTGGCGCTGGCCGGAGCGGTGAGCACCGACCGGGATCCGCTGCTGCGGGCCGCGCTGCGCGCCCTGGAGGAGTGGTACGGGCGCTGGCGGGAGGCCGGCGGCGACCCCGCGGTGAGCGGTCTGCAGGAGACGTACGCGGCGGGCTGCGCGACGCTCGGCCGGACGGTACGGGCCGAACTGCCCGGGGACCGGTCGGTCACCGGGGAGGCGGTGGCCGTCGACGGCGACGGACGGCTCGTGATCGCCACGGCGGACGGCGTCCAGGAGCCGGTGGGAGCGGGAGACATCGTGCATCTGCGGCCGGCGTGAGAAAAGACGGCGCGTGCGGCGTTGTGAGGACGAGGCCCGCACCGGCGCGGGTCCCCGCGGCGGTACGGGTGACGTAGCGTCGGCTCCACGGGAGTGAGGTAGCGCACAGCTGCCGTAGAGTGAAGGCCGGTCGATACCTGACCGTGGCAGATCGGAAGGGCAGCAGGCGTGACCGTCGACGACACGGGCTCCGGTTCGGACGCGGACGGCCGGGTGGACCCCCACGCCGCCGACCCCGGCGAGGACCCGCTCGCCCTGCGTCTCGAACACCTGATCCTGGGTGCCGAGCGGCGCTACACGCCCTTCCAGGCGGCCCGTAGCGCCGGCGTCTCGGTCGAGTTGGCGACCCGCTTCTGGCGGGCGATGGGCTTCGCCGACATCGGCCAGGCCAAGGCGCTGACGGAGGCCGACGTCCTGGCGCTGCGCCGGCTGTCCGGTCTCGTCGAGGCGGGCCTGCTCAGCGAGGCCATGGCGGTCCAGGTGGCCCGCTCCACCGGCCAGACCACGGCCCGTCTCGCCGAGTGGCAGATCGACTCCTTCCTGGAGGGCCTGACGGAGCCCCCGGAGCCGGGGATGACCCGGACCGAGGTGACGTACCCGATCGTCGAGCTGCTCCTGCCCGAGCTGGAGGAGTTCCTGGTCTACGTCTGGCGCCGCCAGCTCGCGGCCTCCGCCGGGCGGGTCGTGCAGGCCGCCGACGACGAGGAGATGGTCGACCGGCGCCTCGCCGTCGGGTTCGCCGACCTGGTGGGCTTCACGCGTCTGACCCGCCGGATGGAGGAGGAGGAGCTCGGCGAGCTGGTCGAGGCCTTCGAGACGACGGCCGCGGACCTGGTCGCCGCGCACGGCGGTCGGCTGATCAAGACGCTGGGCGACGAGGTCCTGTACGCCGCCGACGACGCGGGCGTGGCCGCCGAGATCGCGCTGCGCCTCATCGAGACCATGGCGAACGACGAGACGATGCCGGAGCTGCGGGTGGGCATCGCCTTCGGCACGGTGACCACCCGAATGGGCGATGTCTTCGGAACGACCGTGAACCTCGCCTCCCGGCTCACCTCGATAGCTCCCCGGGACGCCGTCCTCGTCGACAGCGCCTTCGCGGAGGAACTGATCCGCACCGGGGAGGCGCCCGCCTCCGAGGCGGAGGCCGCCGAGGCGGCGGCGAAGGCGGAGAAGGAGGGGGAGGAGCCCCCGGTCTACCGCTTCGCCCTCCAGCCGATGTGGCAGCGGCCGGTGCGTGGCCTGGGCGTGGTGGAGCCGTGGCTGCTCACCCGCAGGGGCGGCGCGGTATAGCCGACGGCGCTTGGGGGCACCCGCGGCCGACTGTCTCTTCAGGGCCGTCAGCCGTGCTGCCCCGACCCGCCGACGCACAGCCCGACGAGCGGCACGCACAGGCCCGGCTTGCCCGGCGGCGGGGTGGCCGACGGGGCCGTGCCGCGACCGGCGGTGGGTGTCGGCCGCGGGGCGGCGGCGGCCGGTGTCGTCTCGGGGCCGCGGGGTGCCTGGGGCGCGGTGGTGTCCGGCGCCGGGGTGTTCGGCGCCTCGGGGATCGTGGTGCTGTCGGAGGTTACGGCGGGGGCGGCGTACGCCGGTCGCGATGAGGGGCCGGTCGGCACGGGCACGGACGTCGAGGTGGCCGACGGTGTGGCGCTCACCCCGCCCATCACGGAGCTGGCCGAGGGGGCGGCGGTGGGTGCGGCGGCGACGGTGGCGACGGCGTTGGTGGCCTGCTCCGCCCCACTGCCCGGGTCCAGCCGAGGCTCGGCCTCCGCGGTCCCGCTCCCGCCGACTCCGGCCTCGGGAGTGAGCCGCACCAGACTCAACGCCCCGGCCGCCAACGCGAGCCCCCCGACGGCGAACAGCACCTTGCGCGGCCGCGGCCGCCGGTGCCGCCCCCGGATCCGGGATCCGAGGAGAGGGATGCGGGCGGAGGCGGGTTCGATGTCCGGGGTGGCCGCTCGGGCGAGTCCCCCTGGCCGGGCGGGCCCTCGCAGTCCGGCGGACGCAGTACTGCCGGCAGTGGCCTGTGAGGAGTGAACGGAGGACGGCTCGGCACGGCGCGGCGCCTGGGCGGGGGGCGTTGTGCGAGGTTCCCTTGCCGCCGACGCCCCGGCCCTTCCGCCGCTCCGCGGCCTTTCCCGCTGCGCCGCCCGCGCCGCCCGCGCCGTCCCGCCGCTCCGGGCCGCCTTCGCCCGGCCCGCTCCCGTCGTTTCCTCGGTCGGTCCCGGCGTCTTCCCGGTCGTTGCCGGCCCCGGTGGTTCGTTGCGCGGTGCCGTGCCCGTCCGTCCTGGCCGTTCCCCGTGTCGTACTGGATCCGTCGTTTCCGGCTCCCTCATCGCGTCCTCCCCGATGCGTCGCGCCCCCGGTGCGCCGTGGCGGACGCACGTTATGCGCTGCTGTGGGGGGTGGGTGGGGAGTTGGTCGGGATGTCACTCGAACGGGTTGTCGGCCCCGGCCCCGGGAACCGGCCTTCCCTCACCGCGCACCCGGCTGCGATGATCGGGCGAGGCGTTGTTAACCCGCGTTAACCGGAGGGTGTCATGAGCGAGGAGCGGTTCGGGGAGTTCGTGCTGGTACGGCGGCACGGCGACGGCGGGCATGTCGCGGAGCTCGCCCTCGACCGGCCCAAGGCCATGAACGCCGTCTCCACCGCGATGGCCCGGTCCGTCGCCGAGGCCTGTGCCGCGCTGGGCGCCGACCGGGGCGTACGGGTCGTGGTGGTGACCTCCACGCACGAGCGTGCCTTCTGCGTCGGCGCCGACCTGAAGGAGCGGAACTCCCTCAGCGACGCCGATCTGGTCCGGCAGCGGCCCGTCGCACGCGGCGCCTACACCGGCGTACTGGAACTGCCCGTGCCGACCGTCGCCGCCGTGCACGGCTTCGCGCTGGGCGGCGGGTTCGAGCTCGCCCTGTCCTGCGACCTGATCGTGGCGGACCGTACGGCCGTGGTGGGGCTGCCGGAGGTCTCCGTGGGGGTCATCCCGGGCGGCGGCGGTACGCAGCTGCTGCCGAGGCGGGTCGGGGCCGGGCGGGCCGCCGAGCTGATCTTCACGGCGCGGCGCCTGGAAGCGGTGGAGGCGCGGGAGCTGGGGCTCGTGGACCAGCTGGTGGAGGAGGGGCGGGACACGGAGGAGGCGCTGGCCCTCGCGTCCCGCATCGCCGCGAACTCGCCCGTGGGGCTCAGGGCGGCCAAGCGCGCCCTGCGGCTCGGGCACGGGCTGGATCTGCGGGCCGGGCTGGAGGTCGAGGACGCTGCCTGGCGGTCGGTGGCGTTCTCCGGCGACCGGGCGGAGGGAGTGGCGGCGTTCAACGAGAAGCGCAAGCCCCAGTGGCCGGGTGAGTGACCGGGTTCCGTAGGGCCGCTCGGCGACCTCACCCCGGCGCCGTCACCCGGTCACCCCACCGCCGCATCAATCGAACGAAACCCCACAAACCTCCCTAACCTGGTGTGATGGGTGAGGACAAGCGGCTTGCGGCCGTTGTCGCGTTGGCTCAGGGGATGGCGGCGGCCCACGGCTCGCGCGAGGCGTGGCGGGCCGCGGCCGTCGGCGCGTGCCGTGCGCTGGGCGGGAGTTTCGCCGCGCTGTCGGTGTGGGAGCGGGAGCTGGGGCGGCTGCGGGTCCTCGTCAACGTGGGGGAGCGGGCCGCGGGGGAGGACGAGTTCCCGGACGACGAGTCCTATCCCGTCCACCAGTTTCCCGAGATCACCGAGTTCCTGCACGAGCGGTGGGCGGGCGGCGGGGAGCCCAACGCCTGGGTGGAGACGGCCGAGGGTCCCGCCGCGGGGCGCCGGCCCGGTTACGTCCATCAGCGCGTCGCCGCGCTGCGCCGCCGCGGCCGGGGCTGCTGTGTGGTCGCGCCGATCGTGCTGAACGGACGGGCGTGGGGCGAGCTGTATGTCGCCCGGCGTCTCGGCGTGCCCGTCTTCGAGCGGGCCGACGCCGACTTCGCCACCGTGCTGGCCGCCGTCGTCGCCGCCGGGATCGCCCAGGCGGAGCGGCTGGAGGAGGCGAGACGGCTGGCCTACACCGACGCGCTCACCGGCCTCGCCAACCGCCGCGCCGTCGACGTGCGGCTGGAGGAGGCCGTCGAGCGGCATCGGGTGGACGGCACGGTGGTCAGCCTCGTCGTCTGCGACCTCAACGGCCTCAAGCGGGTCAACGACACCCGCGGACACGCCGTCGGCGACCGGCTCCTCGAACGTTTCGGCTCCGTGCTCTCGCTGTGCGGCGCGATGCTGCCGGGGGCGCTCGCCGCCCGGCTCGGCGGGGACGAGTTCTGTCTGCTCGCGGTCGGGCCGTCCGCCGACGAGGTGGTGAAGGCGGCCGACGAGCTGTGCCGCCGGGCGGCGGAGCTGGAGCTCGGTGAGGGGGTGGCCTGCGGGGTGGCGACCACGGAGGACCCCATCGGTCCGGTCCGCTCGGCCCGCCGTCTCTTCCGGCTCGCGGACGCGGCCCAGTACAAGGCCAAGGCCGAGCGGGCGTCGAAGCCCGTGATCGCCGGCCGGGAGGGCCCCGACGACCCCGTGGTACGGCTGGCAGACGCGGCGCCGACGGGGGAGGGGGCCGTGGAGCGGCGGCGTTTCCGGGGGCGCCGGGTGTAAGGGTCGTAACCTCTCCCCGCTAGTGACATCTCCGTCTTCACTGCGTACGCTCCTGAATATGGATATGCACACTGTGGTGGTGGGGACGTCCGGGGTGACCGCGTCCGACGTTCTCGCCGTGGCGCGCGGCGGCGCTCGTGTCGAGCTTTCCGGGGAGGCGGTCGCGGCGCTCGCCGCGGCCCGCGCGATCGTGGACGCGCTGGCGGCCAAGCCCGAGCCGGTCTACGGCGTCAGCACCGGCTTCGGCGCCCTCGCGACCCGGCACATCAGCCAGGAGCTCCGGGCCCAGCTGCAGCGCAACATCGTCCGCTCGCACGCCGCCGGACTGGGCCCGAGGGTGGAGCGGGAGGTCGTACGGGCCCTGATGTTCCTGCGGCTGAAGACCGTCTGCTCGGGACACACGGGCGTCAGGCCCGAGGTCGCGCAGACCATGGCCGACGTGCTCAACGCGGGCATCACCCCCGTCGTCCACGAGTACGGCTCCCTCGGCTGCTCCGGCGACCTGGCCCCGCTGTCCCACTGCGCCCTCACGCTCATGGGCGAGGGGGAGGCCGAGGGGCCGGACGGGTCCGTGCGGCCCGCCGGCGAACTGCTCGCCGAGCACGGGATCGCGCCCGTCGAACTGCGCGAGAAGGAGGGCCTCGCGCTGCTCAACGGCACCGACGGCATGCTCGGCATGCTGGTCATGGCCCTCGCCGACCTCGACACCCTCTACAAGTCGGCCGACGTCACCGCCGCGCTGAGCCTCGAGGCGCTGCTCGGCACCGACAGGGTGCTCGCGCCCGAGCTGCACGCCATCCGCCCGCACCCGGGCCAGGGCGCCTCCGCCGCCAACATGCTCGCGGTGCTGAAGGGCTCCGAGCTCACCGGGCACCACCAGGACGACGCCCCGCGCGTCCAGGACGCCTACTCGGTGCGCTGCGCCCCGCAGGTCGCCGGCGCCGGCCGGGACACCGTCGCGCACGCCCGTCTGGTGGCCGAGCGCGAGCTGGCGTCGGCCGTGGACAACCCGGTCGTGCTGCCCGACGGGCGGGTGGAGTCCAACGGCAACTTCCACGGCGCGCCCGTGGCCTACGTCCTCGACTTCCTCGCCATCGCCGCCGCCGACCTGGCGTCCATCGCCGAGCGCCGCACCGACCGGCTGCTCGACAAGAACCGCAGCCACGGGCTGCCGCCCTTCCTCGCCGACGACGCGGGGGTGGACTCCGGGCTCATGATCGCCCAGTACACGCAGGCCGCGCTGGTGAGCGAGATGAAGCGGCTGGCCGTACCGGCGTCGGCGGACTCCATCCCCTCCTCCGCCATGCAGGAGGACCACGTCTCCATGGGCTGGTCGGCCGCGCGCAAGCTGCGCACCGCCGTCGACAACCTCGCGCGCGTGGTCGCCATCGAGCTGTACGCCGCCACGCGCGCCGTCGAGCTGCGCGAGGGACTGACCCCCGCGCCCGCCTCGCGGGCCGTCATCGAGGCCGTACGGGCCGCCGGTGTCGCCGGTCCGGGGCCGGACCGGTTCCTGGCACCCGACCTGGCGGCTGCCGACGCGTTCGTGCGGGAGGGGAAGCTGGTGGCCGCCGTCGAGACGGTCACCGGGCCACTGCTGTAGGCGTGCCGAAGGGGCCCCGCGCGGACGCGGGGCCCCTCGTCGGATGTCGGATGAGGTCTGACGTCAGATGTCGGATGAGGTCAGAAGCCGAGGCGTTCACGGCGTACCGAGTAGACGACGAAGCCCGCACCGAGCGTGAGGAAGAGCGTTCCGCCGACGACGTACGGGGTCGTGTCGATGCTTCCGGTGTCGGCGAGCTCGGTGTTCTCCTGCGCCGACCCGGAGTTCGCGGAGTCCGCGGACGTCTCGGAGGTCTGCGCCGAAGTGACCCTGGCCTGCGTCGTCGCGGTCGCCGAGGGCTGCGTTCTCGCCGGGGTGTCCTGTGTCGCGTTGGCGGACGGGACGAACCACAGGGCACCCAGGAGGGTCCCCGCGGCGGTGGCGGTCAGCAACGATCGGCGAGCGGATGACACGGAATATCGATCCCCTTGTGGTGCTGGCTAATTGGCCGTGTGGGGCGATGTTAGTGAAAGGCGCGGGTCACGGGAAAGTCACGGGAGCCAAGCATCGTACGCTCCCGCCATGAGCACTGAAGAGACATCACGTTTTGTCCGCCTTCGGGTGGAGCTCGTCCTTGAGGTGGAGGACGCCGACGCCGTGACCAAGGCGGCTCTGCGCCGGATCGCCGACGAGCCGGACATGCCCGACGACGAACGGGCGCACGCCGAGGGCGCTGTGACGGAAGACACTGCCGAGGCCCTCGCGTACCTCGTCGACCCGTTCGACCTGGTGAAAGAGGTGCCCGGGGTGGAACTCGCGCAGGCCTCCTGGTCGAGCGAGCCCATCGACTACGACCCGGATTCGCCGGACTGGGACCTGGACGACGATGATGTCCAGGAGGACGACGAGGAGGACGCCGTCGGCTGAGCGGCCCGGGGACATCGGTGACCCCGGCCGGCAACCGCCGTCCGGGGTTTCGTCGTCTCAGGGGACGCGCAGGCCGTCATCCGCACCCTCCGCCCCGGCGGACGTGGTGTGCCCCACACATCAGAGGAATGTGGAACGGGAGAAACCGGTCGTAGCGTTGAAGTTCGTTGACGGCTGACGTTCGTCACGGGCTGAGGTTCGTGAACGCCGAGGTTCGAAAAACGGGAACCCTCGGGGTTTTTAGGGGATACGGCGACTGATGGAGAAGCGTGTGATGACGAACAGTAGGCGGCGCAGGGGCCTGACGGTCGCGTCCGCCCTGCTCGGTGGGGTTCTGGTGCTCTCGGCCTGTTCCGGCGGCGGTGGCGACAAGGCCTCCGGCAGCGGGAACGACGACACCTCGCAGGCGAAGGCCGACGAGGCGGCGGCCAAGAAGGCGTCCGAGGCCGACATCAAGATCACGCCCAAGGACGGCACCGACAACGCGTCCATCAACAACTCCGCGGCCGTCACCGTCAGCAAGGGCACGCTCACCAATGTGAGCATGACGACCGAGAACGGCACCGCCGTCGCCGGCACGCTCTCCGCGGACAAGACCAGCTGGAAGCCGAACACCCAACTGGAGCGCTCGACCACCTACAAGGTCGCCGCGGTGGCCAAGGACTCCGACGGGCGGGTCGCGCACGAGAACGCCTCGTTCACCACGGTCTCCCCGGCCAACAGCTTCATAGGCACCTTCACGCCGGACAACGGGACCACCGTCGGCGTGGGCATGCCGGTGTCGATCAACTTCGACAAGTCGATAACCAACAAGGCCGCGGTCCAGAAGGGCATCACGGTCACCTCCAGCAGCGGCCAGGAGGTCGTCGGGCACTGGTTCGGCGCCAACCGCATCGACTTCCGCCCGGAGCAGTACTGGAAGGAGAACTCCACCGTCACGCTGAAGCTCGCGCTGGACGGCGTCCAGGGTGCCAACGGCGTCTACGGCGTGCAGCAGAAGACGGTCACCTTCCACATCGGCCGCAACCAGGTCTCCTACGTCGACGCGAAGACCAAGCAGATGAAGGTCACGCAGGACGGCAAGGTCGTCAAGACCATCCCGATCTCGGCCGGTTCGCCGGAGCACACCACGTACAACGGCATCATGGTGATGTCCGAGAAGTACAAGCAGACCCGGATGAACGGCACGACCGTCGGCTTCACCGACAACGACGGCAAGGCCGAGTACGACATCAAGGACGTGCCGCACGCCATCCGGCTCACCAACTCCGGCACCTTCCTGCACGGCAACTACTGGGGCGCGAAGTCCATCTTCGGCAGCGTCAACACCAGCCACGGCTGCGTGGGCCTGTCGGACACCAAGGGCGCCAACGACACCACCACGCCCGCCTACTGGATGTACACGCACTCGATCGTCGGTGACGTCGTGGTCGTCTCCAACACCGGTGACAAGATCGTCCAGCCGGACAACGGCCTCAACGGCTGGAACCTGAGCTGGGCCCAGTGGAAGGCCGGCTCGGCCGTCTGACGCAACTGTCGGTCCACAGCGTTCCGATGCCGCCCCCAGGGGCGGCATCGGTGTTTGCGAGGCCGTTCCGGGGCGGGCCACAGGCTTCTCATGCAGCTCTTATGTCGGCCTTATCCAGTCATCACGCGCCGTCCCTACGGTGCGGCCATGTTCTTCACCTACCTGAGGCGCGAACTGCGCCGCCGCAGAAAGGCGGCCCTCGTCGTCGCCTCCGGTCTCGCGCTGGGCATCGCGCTGGTCATCGTGGTCAACTCCGTGTCCTCCGGCATGGGGAAGGCCCAGGACAAGGTCCTCCAGTCGCTCTACGGCCTGGGTACGGACATGACGGTCACCAAGGCGGCGACGCCGACCACGAGCACCTCGCAGCGGCCGCGCTTCCAGTTCGACGCGCAGGGCAACGACGACAAGTCCACGCAGAGCAGCGACCGGATCCTGCCGCAGGGCTTCACGACCCTCGCCTCCTCCACCGTCACCAAGGTCGCGGGCCAGAAGGGCGTGTCGACGGCCGTCGGCGGGCTCAGCCTCAACGTGGTGAAGATCAGCGGCCAGTTCACCCGCGGCCAGTTCCAGCAGAACGGCGGCAGCGGGGGCTTCCAGCGGGGCGGCGGCACCGGCCAGCCGCAGGGCGAGGTGCGCGGCGGCGGCGCCGACTTCGACGTCAACAGTTTCACGGTCTACGGCACCGACGTCACCAGGACCGGGCTCGGCCCGCTGACCTCGTCGAAGATCACCAGCGGCCGCACCTTCAAGACGACGGAGAGCTCCGCCAAGGTGCTGGTGGCCGACTCGGCGTACGCCAAGGAGAAGAAGTACAAGGTCGGTTCGACCGTCACGATCAAGAGCGTCAAGTTCACGGTCATCGGTATCGCCACGGCCGACAGCGGTGACTCGGCGGCCAACCTCTACATGCCGCTGAAGGAGGCCCAGACGCTGGCGGGCCAGAAGGACAAGGTCACCACCATCTACGTCAAGGCGACCGACTCCAAGGAGATCTCCGCCGTCAAGTCCACGATCCAGAAGAACGTCTCCGGTACGACGGTCACCACCTCCTCCGACCTGGCCAGCACGGTGTCCGGCTCGCTGTCCACGGCGTCGAGCCTCGCCAGCAACGTCGGCAAGTGGCTGTCCATCGCGGTGCTGGTGGCCGCCTTCCTCGTCGCCGGTCTGCTCACCTCCTCCGCCGTCTCCCGGCGGGTGCGTGAGTTCGGCACGCTGAAGGCGCTGGGCTGGAAGTCGGGCCGGGTGACCCGGCAGGTCGTCGGTGAGGCCATGGTCAACGGGCTGCTGGGCGGTGCGCTCGGTATCGCCCTCGGACTCGCCGGCGCATACGTCGTGACGGCCATCAGCCCCACTCTGCAGGCCCAGTTGGGCGGTGGCGGGGGCGGGGGCGGCGGCTTCGGCGGCGGTCCCGGTGGCGGTGGCGGCTTCGGCGGTCCGGGGCGTGCGGCGGCCAGGACCCTCGACGTCGCCCTGACGGCACCGGTGAGTGTCACGACGGTGGCCATCGCGGTGGCCCTGGCGGTGGCGGGCGGCCTGATCGCGGGCGCGTTCGGCGGCTGGCGGGCGTCCCGGCTGCGGCCGGCGGACGCGCTGCGCCGCGTCGAATAGCCGGCCCAGGACCCGTACCACCACCAACCCCACCCAGGAGCCAACCCCATGTACGAACTCAGAAGCGTCACCAAGCGCTACACCCGGGGCAAGGAGACCATCCACGCCCTGGACGGCGTCGACCTCACCATCGGCGACGGCGACCGTCTCGTCATCCAGGGCCCCACCGGCGGCGGCAAGTCCACGCTGCTGCAGATGCTCGGCGGCCTCGACCGGCCCACCGAGGGCGAAGTCGTCCTGGACGGGACCGACTTGGCCAAGCTCTCCGAGGCGCGGCTGACCAAGGTCCGCAGCGAGAACATCGGCTTCGTCTTCCAGAGCTTCAACCTCATCCCGACGCTCACCGCGCAGGAGAACGTGGAAACCGCTCTCGTCCCTCTCGGCGTCAAGGTGAAGGACCGGCGCGAGCGGGCCGCCGAGGCGCTGAGTTCGGTCGGTCTCGGTGAGCGTCTCGCCCATCTGCCCTCGGAGATGTCCGGCGGCCAGCAGCAGCGCGTCGCCATCGCCCGCGCGCTCGTCAAGCAGCCGAAGGTGCTGCTCGCCGACGAACCCACCGGAAACCTCGACGAGTCGATGCGCGACGAGATCATGGACGTGCTCGAACGGATGTGGAAGGAGCTGGGGTTGACGTTCATCATGGTCACCCACGACTCCGCGATCGCCAGGAAGGCCCCGCGGCTGGCGACGATCCGCAAGGGAAAGATCACGGTCAAGGAGAACGCGGGCGCCTGACCCGACGGAACGGTAACGGCTTTCCCGCAGGCGTGTAACAGTCGACGGGCGCTTGTCTCACCCTTCTCTCATCTCTTGAGGTAGCTGATCACCCCCCGGCATACTGCGTATCCCGGGGGGTCCGTGCATGTGTGCGGTAGTTCCCCCGGCCGGGTGAACGGGGAATTCGCCCGGTACTTCATCTCCAGGGGGAGACTTGCGCAGACAAGTGAAGAGAGCATGCGCGGCCACCGTGGCGACGGCGGCCGCCGTGGCCCTCGCGGCGGGTATGACCAGCCCGGCGCAGGCCAAGGCCGAGCACCCGAGCGCGGCCTCGAAGTCCTCACTCGCGTCCCAGCACCGCATCACCCTGATCACCGGCGACCGGGTCGTCGTCGACGCCAAGGGCCGCGTCGTCGGCCTGGAGCGGGCCAAGGGACGCGAACACATACCCGTGCAGTTCCGCAAGGCCGACGGGCACACGCTCGTCGTCCCGGCGGACGCGGCCCGGCTGGTCGCCGGCGGCAAGCTCGACCAGCGGCTGTTCGACATCACCGAGCTCAACAAGTCCGCCACCCGCAAGTCCCAGGCCAAGGGCCTGAAGGTCATCGTCGGCTACCAGGGCGCGGCGACGGCCGCCAAGGCCGACGTCCGTGACGCGGGCACCCTGCGCCGGACCCTGAAGGCCCTCAACGCGGACGCCGTCCAGACCCCGGTCAAGGAGACGCCCGAGCTGTGGGACGCCGTCACCAACGGCGACCGTACGGCCTCCGGCATCGCGCACGTCTGGCTCGACGGCACCCGCAAGGCCAGCCTCGACAAGTCCGTTCCGCAGATCGGCGCACCCACCGCCTGGGCCAAGGGCTACACCGGCAAGGGCGTCAAGATCGCGGTCCTGGACACCGGTGTCGACGCGAACCACCCGGACCTCAAGACCCAGGTGATCGCTTCCAAGAACTTCTCCACCGCGGCCGACGCGAACGACCACTTCGGCCACGGCACGCATGTCGCGTCCATCGCCGCGGGCACCGGCGCCAAGTCCCACGGCAAGTACAAGGGCGTGGCGCCCGGCGCCAAGATCCTCAACGGCAAGGTCCTGGACGACACCGGCTCCGGTGACGACTCGGGCATCCTCGCCGGCATGGAGTGGGCGGCCGAGCAGGGCGCCGACATCGTCAACCTGAGCCTGGGCGGCCAGGACACCCCCGGTATCGACCCGCTCGAGGCCGAGGTCAACAAGCTGTCCGAGGAGAAGGGGATCCTCTTCGCGATCGCCGCGGGCAACGACGGCCCGGAGTCGATCGGTTCGCCCGGCAGCGCCGAGGACGCCCTCACCGTCGGCGCGGTCGACGACAAGGACAGGCTCGCCGACTTCTCCTCCACCGGCCCGACCGTCGACGGCACCATCAAGCCCGACGTCACCGCCCCCGGCGTGGACATCACGGCCGCCGCGGCCCCGGGCAGCGTCATCGACCAGGAGGTCGGCGAGAACCCGCCCGGCTACCTGACCATCTCGGGTACGTCGATGGCGACCCCGCACGTCGCGGGCGCGGCGGCGATCCTGAAGCAGGAGCACCCCGACTGGAAGTTCTCCGAGCTCAAGGGCGCCCTGACGGGCTCCGCGAAGGGCGGCAAGTACACGCCGTTCCAGCAGGGTTCGGGCCGTATCGCCGTCGACAAGGCCATCCAGCAGACCGTGATCGCCGACCCGGTGTCGGTGAGCTTCGGGGTGCAGCAGTGGCCGCACACCGATGACACGCCGGTCACCAAGCAGGTGACGTACCGCAACCTCGGCACCAAGGACGTCACGCTGAACCTGGCGGCCACCGCGACCAACCCCAAGGGCCAGGCCGCTCCGGCCGGCTTCTTCAAGCTGGCCGCGACCAAGGTGACCGTCCCCGCGGGCGGCAAGGCCTCGGTCGACCTGACCGTCAACACCAAGCTCGGCGGCACGCTCGACGGCGCGTACTCCGCGTACGTGACGGCGACGGGCGGCGGCCAGACGGTCCGTACGGCCGCGGCCGTGCAGCGTGAGGTCGAGTCGTACGACGTCACGATCAAGCACATCGACCGGGACGGCAAGCCGACCGGCAACTACAACACGGCCCTGCTCGGCTACTCGGGCCTGGCCGAGGGCCGTGGCTACCAGGTGACCCTCTCGGACACCGGCACCGTGACGATGCGACTGCCCAAGGGCAACTACCTCCTGGACGCCTGGATCGCCAAGGACCTGGTGAACTTCCAGGGCGGCGTGGACTGGCTGGTCCAGCCGAAGCTGTCCGTCACCAAGAACACCACGGTGACCATCGACGCCCGCACGACCAAGGCGGCCGACATCACCGTGCCGGACGCCCAGGCCAAGCCGCAGCTCGCCATGATCGGGTACAGCTACGACCCGGCGGGCATCGGCATCGGTCTCGGTCTGCAGTCCTTCGCCGACGTGCGCATGGCGCCGCTGGGCGGCGACGTCACGGGCCTGCACCAGACCTGGAACGGCCAGTGGACCAAGGGCGCGGACGCCGAGTACGACGTGGCGACCACCGCGAACGTCAAGAAGATCCAGGGCGACAAGGTCCGCCACTTCAAGGCGAGCGAGCTCGCCACGGTGCGCAACAACCTCGGCTCGGGCGCCGTCGGCAAGACCGGTGCGCTGATGGCGCTGGGCGAGTTCCCGGAGGACCTCGTCATCTTCAACGGCATCGAGCAGAAGCTGCCCGGCACCCGCACGCTGTACCTGTCGACGTCCGACAAGATCCAGTGGTCGTGGGACTTCACGCAGTACAAGGGCCACGACCGGGACGGCTTCCCGATCCCCGAGGCGTACTACACGCTGGGTGACGCGCAGTCCTTCAAGGCGGGCCAGAAGTACACGAAGACCTTCAACACGGCGGTCTTCGGCCCGCATCTGAACACGTACTACGGCGTCTTCCGCGACGGCAACAGCATCTACGGCTACATCCCGCTGTTCTCCGACGGCGCGGGCCACGCGGGCTCCTCGGACTTCACCGGGGTCACCACGACCCTCTACCGCAACGGCACCAAGGTCGGCTCCAACGACGACCCGCTGTTCGGCGAGAAGGAGTTCAAGGTCCCCTCCGGTGACGCCGAGTACCGGCTGACGACCTCGGTCAAGCGCAGCGTCCATGTCGCCGCGGCCTCCACCCGCATCGACGCCAGCTGGACGTTCCACTCCAAGAAGCCGGCCGCCGGCACCTCGGCCACGCTGCCGGCGTCCACGGTCCGCTTCAACGCCACCACCGGCCTCGACAACCGGGTGCCGGCCGGCAAGACGGTCTCCATCCCGGTCACCGTCGAGGGTGCGGCCAAGGGCAGCAACCTCAAGTCGCTGACGGTGTACGTGTCGTACGACTACGGCCAGACCTGGAAGCAGGTCAAGGTGGTCCACGGCAAGATCACCGTGAAGAACCCGGCGAAGGGACAGGCCATCTCGTTCCACGCCAAGATCACCGACAAGAAGAACAACAAGTCGACGATCTCGATCTACAACGCGTACTACGGCAAGTGAGCCGTTCGCGAGGCAAGTGAGCCGTTCGCGAGGCGAGTGAGCCGTCAGCGAAAGCCCCGCCGAAGGTGCAGCCTCCGGCGGGGCTTCCGTGTTTCCGTGAACCCATGACAACCGAGACCGTCGAATACATCCGGTACCGCATCCCGGAGGACCGCTCGGCCGAGTTCCTGGCCGCCTACACCCGCGCCGCCGGCCGGCTGGCCGAGGCACCGCAGTGCGTCGACTACGAACTGGCGCGCTGTGAGGAGGACTTCGAGCACTACGTCCTGCGCATCACCTGGACCTCGACACAGGACCACATGGAAGGCTTCCGCGACTCGGAGCTGTTCCCGGAGTTCCTGGCGGAGATCCAGCCCTACGTCGGCCACATCGAGGAGATGCGCCACTACAAGCCGACCACGGTCCGGGGGAGGGGCGCGTCGGTACCGTCGTTGTACGACTGGGCGGGTGGCGCGGAGGCCTTCTCCCGCCTCACGACGGCGTTCTACGACCGGGTCCTCAAGGACGATCTGCTGGCCCCGCTCTTCGCCGACCTCGCCCCCGACCACGCCGAGCACGTCGCCCTGTGGCTCGCCGAGGTCTTCGGCGGCCCGCCCGCCTACTCCCTCACCCAGGGCGGCCACGGCCACATGGTCGCCAAGCACTTCGCCAAGAACATCACCGAGCCGCAGCGCCGCCGCTGGGTCAACCTCATCCAGGACGCGGCGGACGACGCGGGTCTGCCCACCGACGCGGAGTTCCGCTCGGCGTTCCTCGCCTACATCGAGTGGGGGACGAGGCTGGCGCTGTACTTCTCCGGCCCGGACGCCAAACCTCCGGCGGAGCAGCCGGTGCCCAGGTGGGGATGGGGGGTCATGCCGCCGTATCGGGGCTGACCCGCCCCGCGCGGGTCGCGTCCGCGCCCCAGCTGGCCAGCAGCCGCAGGGCCTCCGCGGAGGGGGAGCCCGGTTCCGCGTGGTAGGTCGTCATCGCCTGTCCGTCGTCGTCGGCCAGGCGGAAGGACTGGTAGTTGAGCGTCAGATCGCCCACCAGCGGATGCCGCAGCCGTTTGACGCCGTAGCTCTTCTCCCGGACGTCGTGCGTGGCCCACAGCCGCCGGAACTCCTCGCTCTTGACGGAGAGTTCGCCCACCAGCGCGGACAGCCGCGGGTCGTCGGGGTAGCGGCCCGCCTCCATGCGCAGGAAGCTGACGATGTCGCTCGCCTTCTGCTCCCACTCCACGAACAGTTCGCGGTACTCGGGCGTCAGGAACACCAGCCGCGCCCAGTTCCGCTGCTGCGCCGGCAGCTCCCCCCAGTCGCCGAAGACGGCCGCGGCCATCCGGTTCCAGGCGAGGATGTCCCCGCGCCGCCCCGAGATGTACGCCGGCACCCCGTCCATCGTGTCCAGCAGCTGCCGCAGCGCGCCCCGCACCTGTTCGGTCCGGGCCGCGGTCTTCTTCTTGTGCTGCTTCGGCTTGGCCAGGTGCGTGAGGTGGTTGTGCTCGGCGTCGCTCAGCCGCAGCGCCCGCGCGATCGAGTCCAGCACCTCCGCCGACACGTTTCGCCCGTTGCCCTGCTCGAGCCGGGTGTAGTACGCCACGGAGACCCCGGCGAGCTGCGCCAGCTCCTCGCGCCTGAGCCCGGGCACCCGCCGGTGCCGGCCGAAGTCCGGCAGCCCCACGTCCTCCGGCTTCAGCCGGGCCCGCCGGGTGCGCAGGAATTCACTGAGCTCGGCACGCCGGTCCAGGGCGCCGCCGGCCCCCTGTACGGCCTCGGGCTGTTCGTCCATACGGCAAGTATTCACGGTCGTACGCCCAGCAGCCTGACCCCGCCAGTGGTAGGAACACCGGACGTACGCAGAAGCGTGGCCTGGGTGGATCCGCCGCGCCGGGGCATGCTGATCACCGTGCCCGGACGGAACGACAGAAGGCAGCCGGGCGCGAACCCCGCTTAGGAGAATCCCGGCATGACCACCGTTGCCGCATACGCCGCCCCCGCGGCGAAGGCTCCCCTGGAGCGCACCACCATCGAGCGCCGCGAGGTCGGTGAGTTCGATGTGCTGATCGACATCAAATTCGCCGGTATCTGCCACTCCGACATCCACCAGGCCCGTGAGGGCTGGGGCGAGGCCATCTTCCCGATGGTTCCCGGTCACGAGATCGCGGGCGTCGTCTCCGCGGTCGGCTCCGGCGTCACCCGGCACCAGGTCGGCGACCGCGTGGGCGTCGGCTGTCTGGTCGACTCCTGCCGCGAGTGCGAGAACTGCGAGGCCGGCCTGGAGCAGTACTGCCTCAAGGGCGGCGTCGGCACGTACAACGCGATCGGCAAGGACGGCGAGCCCACCTACGGCGGCTACTCCGAGAAGATCGTCGTCGACGAGAACTACGTCGTCCGTATCCCCGACGGCCTCTCCCTCGACGTCGCCGCCCCGCTGCTGTGCGCCGGCATCACCACCTACTCGCCCCTGCGCCACTGGAACGCCGGTCCCGGCAAGAAGGTCGCGATCCTCGGCATGGGCGGCCTCGGCCACATGGGCGTCAAGATCGCGCACGCGCTGGGCGCCGAGGTCACGGTGCTCTCGCAGTCCCTGCGCAAGAAGGACGACGGGCTGAAGCTGGGCGCCGACCACTACTACGCGACCAGCGACGAGCAGACCTTCAAGGACCTCAAGGGCACCTTCGACCTGATCCTCTCCACGGTCTCGGCCCCGCTGAACCTGGACGCCTTCCTGTCCCTGCTCAAGACGGACGGCGCCTTCGTGAACGTCGGCGCGCCCGAGGAGCCCGTCAAGCTCAACCTGTTCTCGGTGATCGGCGGCCGCAAGACCCTCGCCGGCTCCGGCATCGGCGGCATCCAGGAGACCCAGGAGATGCTGGACTTCTGTGCCGAGCACGGCTTCGGCGCCGAGATCGAGCTGATCCGAGCGGACGAGATCAACGAGGCGTACGAGCGGGTGCTCTCCAGCGACGTCCGCTACCGCTTCGTGATCGACACCTCGACGATCTGACCCGGTCCCGCCCCCCGGTGCCCGTCCCCTGTCGGCCGGGGGCGCCCGGCAACGGCAGTTGAGAGGCGTGGCGTGGGTGGGGTGGTGGGTCGGCCGCGGCGATGTCGGCGAGACGAAGCCGACCGGTCGCCGCCATCCCGCTGCCGCGGCGGCGAGCACGCCCCCGGTGGCCGTGCGCCCGAACCGGCCCCGGCCGGCCCCGGTGAGCGGCCCCGGCCAGCAAATCGGGCACGATCCGCCCCCGGGTGCCCGTCCCCTGTCGGCCGGGGGCGCCCGGCAACGGCAGTTGAGAGGCGTGGGTGGGGTGGTGGGTCGGCCGCGGCGATGTCGGCGAGACGAAGCCGACCGGTCGCCGCCACCCCGCTGCCGCGGCGGCGAGCACGCCCCCGGTGGCCGTGCGCCCGAACCGGCCCTGGCCAGGACCCCGGGCACGATCCTCGGCACCAGCGACTCCGTGGCCTCCGGGCTGCTTCGGTGTCGGGCGTCCTGGGCGCCCTCACCCCCTGCACGCCGCAGGCACGACGGCTCCCGCCACTGCGGTCACTGGGGCACGTGCGCGAGGTGGCGCAGGGCGCGGGCCGACGGGGTGCCCGGGTCCGCGGTGATCAGGACGACCTCCTGGTCGTCCTCGGGGACGAGCAGGACGTCGCAGTTGAGGTGGAGACGGCCCACGGCCGGGTGGTCGACGGTCTTGGTGCGGTGGCCGGGCGCGTGGACCGGCCGGTCCTCCCACAGCTCCCGGAACTCCGCGCTGCCGGCCCGCAGTCGGGCCAGCTGGGCGGCGAGCCCGGGGTCGTGCGGATACCGGTCCGCGGCCCTGCGCAGCCGTGCCACCACGATGGGCCCGAACTCCTCGGCACTGGAACTGCCGTACATCCGCCCCTCGCCCAGGAAGCGCCGCCGGGCGAGGTTGGTCGTCCCGCGACCGAGGTCACCGCCGAACACCGCCTGCGCCAGCGGATTGAAGGCGACGAGCCCGTACGCCGCGTCGGTCACGATCGCCGCCGTCTCCGGTAGCCGTTCCAGCATCCGCGCCACATGCGGCCGTACGCTCCGCACCGGACCCGCACCCGGCGGCGCCGCCGCCCCGGCCAGGCGGAAGAGATGGTCGCGCTCGGCGGGACTGAGCCGCAGTGCCCCCGCGAGCCCGTCCAGGATCCGCGCCGACGGCCGGGGCCCACGGGCCTGTTCGAGCCGTACGTAGTAGTCGACCGACATATGGGCCAGCTCCGCCAGCTCCTCGCGCCGCAGCCCCGGAGTGCGGCGCGGTACGCCGTCCGGCAGCCCCACGTCCCGCGGCCGCAGCCCCGCGCGCCGCTCCCGCAGGAACCGCGCCAACTCCTGCCTCGCCACCCGCCCACCTCCTTCGGCGAACCCCGGCCCGCCCGCTGCCTGGTACAGGTCGTCCCTGGCAGACCCGGACCGGCCGGAGGACCGTGGCCGACATGAACGATCGCACCGCACTCGTCACGGGTGCCAACAAGGGAATCGGCCGCCATATTGCCGGACGGCTCGCGGCCGAGGGTTTCACCGTGTACATGGGCACGCGGGACGCCGGACGCGGCCGGCGGGCCGCCGAGGAGATCGGCGACCGGGCCCGTCCGCTGGTCCTCGACGTCACCGACCCCGCCTCCGTCGCCCAGGCCGCCGCACAGGTGGAGGACCTGGACGTCCTGGTCAACAACGCGGGCATCAACCCCTCCCTCGCCCCGCCGACCGAGTCCGGCGCGGAGGAGTTCCGCCGTGCCTACGAGACGAACGTGATCGGCGTCCTGGAGGTGACCAACGCCTTCCTGCCGGCCCTGCGCCGCTCGGCGCACCCACGCATCGTCAACGTCTCCAGCGGCACGTCCTCACTGACCTGGAGCACCCGCCCCAACCCCCAGTTCACCCCGGGCCGTCCGGGCTCCGCCGCCTACCGCGCCTCCAAGTCCGCCCTCAACCTCCTCACCCTGCTCCACGCCCAGCAACTCGCCGAGGACGGCTTCAAGGTCAACGCCCTCGCCCCCGGCCTGCGCGCCACCGACCTGGTGCCGGGCGCGAAGGCCGTGGGCGGCGACCCGGCGGAGGGCGCCGAGGGTGCCGTACGCCTGGCACTGCTGCCCGACGACGGGCCGACGGGCCAGTTCTTCTCCTGGGACGGGACGCCGGTGCCGTGGTGAGGCCGTCGGGCTGCCCCGTCCCGCTCAGGCCCGCAGCCCCTGCACCCCGTCGTACGCGGACATGACGATCTCCAACCCCCGGTTGTCGTCCCCGGGTTCACGCATCTGGTTGGTCACGTAGGCGACCACCATCCGCGCGTCGGGGTCGATCATGACGAGGGAGCCGCCCCAGCCGCCCCATCCGTAGGTGCCGCCGAACAGCCCGTACCCCAGGCCCCACCGCATCGGCATGCCCAGGCGCAGGTCGTCGCCGCTGAACTGCTCCCGCACCGCGCGCTCGCATCCCGCGGGCGACAGCACCCGCACCCCGTCCACGGTCCCCGCGCAGGCCAGTACCGACTGCAAGAGGGCGACCGAGCGGGCGTTGCCGAAGCCGCTCGCCGCGGGGATCTGCGCCCGCCGCCAGGCCAGGCTGTTGCCGTCCCGGAGCCTGATCGCGGTCGCGCCGGTGGGCATCTCGGGCCCGCCCGGCGCGCTCGCCGCGTAGTCCTCGTCCCGCGACGGCGGCGGAACGGCCGGGCCCACCCGGTGATCGTGCTCGGGGCCGAGCCCGATATGGAAGTCCGCCCCCAGCGGACCGGCGATCTCGTCAGCGAAGAACTCGCCCACGCTCCGGCCGCTGACCCGTCGGATCACCTCCCCCACCAGGAACCCCTGGGTGAGCGAGTGGTACCCGGCCGCGCTGCCCGGCTCCCACAGCGGAGCCTGCGCGGCGAGACGGGCGGTGGCGGCCCGCCAGTCGTAGATCTCCTCGACCGGTCCCTCCCAGTCGGGCAGCCCGGCGGTGTGCGACAGCAGATGCCGTACCAGCACGCCGTCCTTGCCGGCCGCGGCGAACTCCGGCCAGTACCGGGCCACCGGCGCGTCCACATCCAGCTCGCCGCGGTCCGCGAGGACCAGCGCGCACAGCGCCGTCATCGTCTTGGTCACCGAGAAGACGCCGACGAGGGTGTCCCGCCCCCACGGCACGGTGCGGTCCTTGTCGGCGAACCCGCCCCACACGTCCACCACGGGCTCACCGTCCACGAAGACGGCCACCGAGCCGCCCGTGTCCCCGGCGTCCAGCAGTGCGCCCAGCGCGTTGGGGACCGCGGTGAACAGATCGTCGTACGAGCCCTCGATGTCGGCCATGGGTGGCATTAGCCCGCATGCGCGGGTGCTGCGGCAACCGAATTTGTGGGGGGACGTGATTTTCCGTCGCCAGGCAACCTCGACCGGCTTCTCACCCTTTTCACAGATGGCACACAAGCAATTCCTTCCGTGCCTGCACCACGTGCACGACTCGTCCCGACCAGACGCAGAAAGAGCACTCATGACCAGACACCACCCCACGGCCTTACGGCGTTCGGCGCTCATCGCCTCCGCCGCCCTCACCGTCGGCGCCGCCGCGACCCTCGCGGCGCCCGGCGCCGGCGCTGCGACACAGGCGGGTACACCGAAGCTCGACGTCATCGCCGCTTCCACCTCGGTGACCCTGGACCGGTACCAGGGAGAAGCCGGGGTCTACCTGAATCTCGGCACCTACGTGACGGTCGACGGGGGACCGCTCGAACTGCGGGTGACGCGAAAGTCCTACAACGACCCGATCGTCGCCTCGCAGGTGATCCACTCCGGTGGCCGGACCGTGACCAAGTCCCTGCCGAAGGACCTGGTGAAGGACTTCTCGGGCCTGCCGGACTTCCTCAAGGTCAGCATCAGCGACGCGTCGGGCGCGAAGGTGGCCGACACCACGCAGTCGTTCTGCCCGAACAACCGGGCCGGCCGCATCCGGCCGGACGCCCCGGCCAAGTCGAACTACCCCGAGAGCTGCTCCGACAACCCGTTCACGCTCGGCGGGGTGTGGGGTGTCGAGAAGGGCTGGGCCGCGGCCACGTCCCAGGGCTTCCGCGAGGGCGACACGGTCGACCTGCCGGCCGGCGTCTACACCGCGAAGGTGTCGGTGGCCAAGAAGTACCGCGACCTGTTCGGGATACCGGACAAGACCCAGACCATCAAGGTGACGGTCCGTCAGGACTCCGGTGAGGGCCATGGGCTGGCGGGCGCCGGGCGCGGGCGGAAGAACGCCTCGAAGAGCCGTCAGCCAGCCGCGCACCGCCCGGCCGGCAGGGCGGCCGTCCCCGCCGACGTGCCCAAGCCGGACCTGCGCGCCCTCCCGGCGTACGGCATCGGGATCACCAACGGGGACGAGGGCGGATCGGGCGCCGCTCCCGGCAAGGACTACCTCGCCTTCAGCGCGACCGTCTGGAACGGCGGCCCCTCCCCGCTGGTCGTGGACGGGTTCCGCAAGCCCGGCGCGGAAAAGATGGACGCCTACCAGTACTTCTACGACGCCAAGGGCAAGCAGGTCGGCTACACGCCCACCGGCACCATGGAGTGGGACCCGCGGGACGGTCACCAGCACTGGCACTTCAGCGACTTCGCCAGCTACCGGCTGCTCGGCGCGGACAAGAAGGAGATCGTCCGCAGCGGCAAGGAGGCCTTCTGCCTGGCCAACACCGACGCCATCGACTACACGGTGAAGAACGCCAACTGGCACCCGTACAACACCGACCTCGCCACCGCCTGCGGCGAGGAGACCGCCGTGTCCGTGCGTGAGGTGCTCGACGTCGGCAACGGCGACACCTACAGCCAGTACCGGCCCGGTCAGTCCTTCGACGTCTCCGACCTGCCGAACGGCACGTACTACATCCAGGTCATCGCCAACCCGGACAACCGGCTCAAGGAGCAGAGCACGGCCAACAACATCACCTACCGCAAGGTCGTCCTCGGCGGCACGCCGGGGTCCCGTACGGTGACGGTCCCGAAGTACGGCCTCATCGACGCTCCCTGACAACCTGGCGGGCGGGGGCCGGCACCTCCGCCCGCCGGGCTCCGGACTCGTCGACCATGAAGTCGCCGGAGGTCTCGCACCGGAGCAGCCGCCCGAGTGCCGCCTCCGCCACCGGCAGGCGCAGGCCCGACAGGTATGCCTTCGTACGGGCCAGCCCACCTCCCGGATCAGCGGTATGTCGGTCCAGCGCGCCGGTGTTGAACAACTGCGGGTCGCGACGGCGATGAGGCGTGCTCCACACTTGGCGGGGGTTCAGACGAGGGATTCGATCGACGACGAGCCGTCGTCACTCGCCGAGCGGCCAGGACAGCGTGACGCCGCCGCCGACCGAAAGCGCATGCCGGCGTCCGGCGAACTCGTTGAGACGGGGCACTATGCGGTCGACCAGAGGAGATTCGAGGAGATCCGACTCGACCTGGGAGAACCAGACGAGCAATTCGGACCGGTGACCGGCCCGCACCTCCCACAGGGGCGCGCAGACGGAGGCCAACGCCTCGGACCGTGCCATGCCGGCATCCTCCGCCTTGCTCGTCGGACGCTTCGCCTCCCGGCACTTCTGACGCCCCCTGACCGCCGGATCCAGGGGCCAGAAGATGTTGCTGCGCCCGGAAGCGAGCCGCCTGACGACGTGCCGCCCGGCAAGCTTGGTGAACGTCACGTCCCTGCCCGGAACGCTACGCAGCGGGACCGCCGCGAACACGGATAGCGGGACCGTGCCCGCACCGGGCTCCTCCGGCCGAGGGCCTCTCCCGGCTCAGGTCAGCGACTCGTAGCGCGCCATGATCTCGAGGAGCAGCTCGACACGGATTCTGGTGCGGTTGTCCACGGTCCCCTGAACCCTCACTGATACCTCACCACCGCCCACGGCCCGAGCGACGTGAAGCTCGACGCGGTTTCGTCCGACGACGGGGGAGGCGTAGCCGGCCGAGCATGTCCGGTCACGAGCGCAGGTGGGCGAGCAGATCGTCCTCGACGGGGTATGCCCGCTCTCCTCGGGCAGCAGTCGGTTCGCGGAGTCCAGGTGGCCGTCGTCACGAGTGCGTGGATCTCCTGCGCGAGCGGAGTCACGTCCGTCATGGAGACCGTCCATTCGTCCGCGTAACGTCGTACGGCCTCACCCGAGAGCCCGAGTTGCAGAGAGCGGTACGGCAGGGGCCGGAGGCGCAGATCGCGCTCCGGATCCCACTGGACACGGGCCGGTGCACGCTTCAACTCGCGTTGCCAGGTGCTGCGGTCGGAATGCAGTCCACGTACATAGCTCGACAGGCATGCGTTGCGCAGTGCCCACTCAAAGCCGTCGCGAGCAATCTCGACGGCAAGAACGGTCTCCTGCCCCGCCTTCGTGCCCCAGCCGCAGCGGTACATCATCCACAGGAACGACGGCTTGATCCATGTCAAGCCTCGCTCACAGTCCTTTGGGAGATCGGGCTGCTCATTCTCCCCTCGGCGTGACAGCGCAAGTGCTTGGGGCCGTTCGACTCGGAAACCGCCCCCACGCAGCGCCGGTCATCTGCTTCTTCATGTAGGACACGGCCGTCATGCAGAGCCCAAAGGCCCCGGCGAAGACCGCAGCTCCACTCCCGACGGCGACCCCGGCGACACGCCAAGCGCATCTGGGGCTGTCGACGAAACAGCCGCTGCCCGCAGCGGATGAGTCGAAGCGTCACAAATGACGCAGTCACCTGATGCCCCGCCATCGAAAGCCACTGGAAACCGTTTGGCCGTACAACCACAGGCTGCTCTCATGAATCTCATGTCTCGTACGACTGCCTGCGGGGCAGTCATGTGTCCATGGGGGGATGCAGTGAGCAGTGTCGGAAGACCCCGTCTGGCCGTCGCGACCGCGGCAGTGGCCGCGATGGCGGGGGGTCTTGTCTCGGTCGCCACCTCGCCGGCGTCGGCGGCGGCCTGCGCGGCGAACACCTATACGCGGCAGTTCTTCGCGAACACCTCCTTCTCGGGCACACCGAAGCGCACGGACTGTGACACCGCAGTGAGCGAGAACTGGGGCAGCAACTCGCCGGGGGTCTCCGGCGTTTCGAAGGACAACTTCGGCGTCCGCTGGACCATGACCCGTGACTTCGGCTCCGGCGGTCCCTTCGAGTTCACCGCCTCCGGCCAGGACGGCATCCGCGTCTACCTCGACGGCTTACGCAAGATCGACCTGTGGAAGAACGGATCCAGCACCGTCTCCCGGACCGTGGACCTGACCATTCCCCGCGGCACCCACACCCTCCGCATCGACTACGTCAACTGGAACGGCGCCGCCGCCGTCAAGTTCGCCTACACCCCGCGCACCAGCGCCGCCGTGGACCATGTCGCCCCTCTCACGCCGACCGGGCTGTCAATTGCCCGGGACGCCGATGCCAAGCGGAACGTCCTGCGCTGGTCGGCGAACAAGGAGATGGACATCGCCGGCTACCGCGTCTACCGCCGCACCCCCGACCAGACCTCCTTCGGCAGCCCCATCGCCAGGGTCGCCGGCACGACCTTCACGGACACCACCGCCGGAGGCACCACCCACCTCTACGAGGTCCGCGCCGTCGACATGTCGGGCAACGAGTCCGCCGGGACCTCCGATGTCTCGGTCACCGGGAACCCGGTCTTCCTGCGCCAGTACTTCGCCAACACCACCCTCACCGGCACCCCGAAGCGCACCGACACCGACACCGCGATCAGCGAGAACTGGGGCAGCAACTCGCCCGGAGTGTCCGGCGTCGGCAAGGACAACTTCGGGGTGCGCTGGCAGATCACCCGCGACTTCGGCTCCGGCGGCCCCTTCGAGTTCACCGCCTCCGGCCAGGACGGCATCCGCGTCTACCTCGACGGCGTACGCAAGATCGACCTGTGGAAGAACGGCACCACCACCGTCTCCAAGGCCGTCACCCTCACGATTCCTCGCGGAACTCACGTCCTCCGCGTCGACTACGTCAACTGGACCGGCTCCGCCGCCGTCAAGTTCGCCTACACGCCCGGCGCGTCGGGTTCGGACAACGTCGCCCCGCTCGCGCCGACGGGGGAGAAGGTGGTGTACGACGAGGACACCGACTCCGCCACCCTCACCTGGGCGCCCAACAAGGAGATGGATCTCGCCTCTTACCCCTATCAGGTATACCGGCAGATCGCGGACGACGGCTGGATCTCCATGGGGGCGAGCAACAAGACCACCTGGACCGACCGCGAAGTGCCACGCGACGGCAGGACCCGCCAATACGTCGTTCAGGCCACCGACCGCGTGGGGAACGTGTCCGAGCGGACCCCCGTCCTGACGGTCACCCCGCCCGACGCCATCGTTCCGACGGCCCCTGTCCTCGCCGTGTCCCACAAGGTGGGCACCGCCAGCTCTCTCGACATCAGCTGGGACCAGCCCAGCGAACGCACCCAGCATGAGCTGCGCAACGGCGGCACCCTCAACATCTACCGCTCCACCAGCGACACCCTCGGCCACAACCCCGAACTCGTCGCCACGGTGACGGCGGCCTCAGCGTCGGTCGAGGACTACGCGGATGAACTGCCTGCGTTCGACGGCACCACCTACACCTACGCCGCCGTGGTCACCGACGCCGCGGGCAACGTGTCCCCGATGTCGGAGCCGGTCACGGTGACCCCCGACAGCGTCGCCCCGCCCGCGCTCACCGGCCTGACCGCAACTCCGCGTGCGGACGGCGTCGTACTGAGCTGGGACGTGCCTGCCGAAAGCGGCTTGCGCTACGTCGCCGCCCGCGTCGTACAGCGGCTCGATGGCAGCATCCACTACGACAGCACCGGGTGTCACGACGCCGCGTCAACGGCTCCCGACAAGGATGTGCCGAACGCGCTGCTGTGCGCAGGACCCCTGGACGGCGAAACAGTGACCTTCTTCGTCGCTGCGGTGGACCGGTGGGACAACCACATCGCCTGGGCCGACGCCCCCACCGTCACCGTCACCGAACCTGACAACAGGCCCGACGACGCCCGCGGTGACGACACCGGCTCGCTCACCATCGTCGCCCCAGACACGGTCGGCGCCCTCGGGCATGTGCAGTGGACATGCGACGACGAGACCCTCTGCGCCGGCATCACCGAGTACCACGTGGACAGCTGGAACCCGTCCACCCACACCTACGAACCCGCCAGCACCGTCGCGAGCTCCAAGGGCCCCCTCTACAAGTCCGACGTGCGGGTGGCCCTCGGCGATACGACGTACTTCCGGATTACTGGAGTTCTCGCCGACGGCACCGCCGCCGCAGTGACTCACGGCGCGGGATCCCGCGGCGACACACTGTAAGGCTCAGGGGTTGTTCTCACCGCCGGGCGCCACACGTTCTCGCGTTCGTTCGCCTCGGTGCAACCGCGCCGAGGGCCGCGCCGCCAAGGCCGCGACCCTCGGCGAGTACAGCTCCATGATCCATGATTGGGCAGGCTCGCCCGACGGAGCTGATGCAGCTCAGCGCTCTCGCACTTGTTCTTGCAGGTCCTGAACGCGGCTTGATGACCCATGTAAAGCCTCGCTCACAAACCTTTATGGGGCGGGGCGACACCTCCGTTGCCGACCGCGGGGCAGCGCAACGGGCCATACCTGGAACCTCGTAGCTTGCGCCTCGTGGTCAGCGAGAATCAAGCAGACCGACGACGTCAGCCCCAGGTCCTAGCTGATCATCAGTCGCTACTGCTGCGACCGCGGTCGGCGCTGCGAGTCCACAGGGACAGGTCGCTGCTCGTCGCTACGGCAACGGTCTGCCCGGAGGGAGAAAATCCAGCGGCACGGAGTTCGGAGTAGTTGGAATGGAAGATGTGCCACCAGCGCTCCCCGTGCGGGCCGGAGTGCGGCAGACCGCCGTCGCGAGAGAGCAGGACACGCTCGTTCGGCCAGGCCGGGGCAAGGACCTCCAGCGTCCAACCGTCTCCGCTAGTGGTGTGCAGTCCTCCCCCGAAAAGTCCGGCGATGCGCACCCTGCTTCCGGCGACCGGTCCCAACCCGGGACACCACAGTGCGGGGTCCGCGTCGCGACCACTTTCCTCGAGGTCCGCGTCACGATCCCGCGCGATCTTCTCGCCGGTGACGGCGTCGAAGAGACCGTGCCCGTCGTGGGAGACGACCATCACCAGATCATGGCCGGTGTCGGGGTCCGTCGCGAAGCCGATCCCGAGCAGCCCGCCGACAGGGACGCCGTACTCGTACTCGAAGACGGGCCGCCAGGGGTCGGGCGCGGGCACCACCGGGGCCGCGAGAATCCGGTACCGCATCGTCCGCTGGTAGTCCGAGAGTTGGGGCTCATGATCGGACTGGCCGACCGGGGGCGTCTCCTTCGTCCACTTCGTCACGGGACCATGATCCTCGCCTCGAAGGCCGGCCCCTAAAAGAGTGCCCCTGGTCCACCGCACAGGCGCAGCCCGCGGCCACCGTCATCGGGATGGACGCCTGCCTTGCTTTGTGGGCTGTACGTTTTGCCCGGCGGACGGCTACCGCCAGCAGTATCTTGACCGCGACATCAACGACCGCGGCGGGACCGGCGTTTTTTGTCCGATCGGTGTCGCTCCGACCAATGGGGAGTGTCGCCGTGGACCCTGATCTCCTGGCGGCTTTGTGGAACGAACGGCATCCGTCAGGCCCTCCCGTCGCTCACACGTTCCGCACCAGGTACGCCGATCGCTGGGTGCGCTTCCACAGCCTTCCCGGCTCGAAGCGTTACCCGGAGTCCGAGGACGAGTACGCGATCGTGCTGGACCGATACAACACGATCCTCGACGAGTTGTTCGCGGACACGGACGTGTTCGTGGTGACCATGGACTGGTCGTACACACCGAAAGGGCCTGCGGGCTACCCGACTCCACGACCGATGCTGCACCCCGACGGCGTCCGCTGGTGGACCGAGTCGGACCAAGGGGACCCCGACCCGGAGTTCCACACCCACACGCGTCTGTATGCAGACCAGCGTCGGTGGAACCGCGGATGCATTGACGAGCTGTTGCGAGCCGTCGCGGACGAGGCGCTCGTCGAAGTCTTTGTTGTCGACACAGAACTGCGGCGCATCCACCATCCCTACGACGGGGGCGCAGACGTCATCCTTGTCACGCCCGCAGAGCGTGACGGTGTGCGTGACCAACACACCGCCTGGCTTTCCAGCCACCCAGCCGGCCTCTGAGAGCCGAGCGGGTTCCCCCGGCCGACCGCGCGGGAGTCTGTGAACGCGCTTGATGATCCATGTCAAGCCGCGTTCACAGACCCTTGTCTCGGCTCCGCCGACTGCAACTGGCAAGTTGTTGACTGCGGAACTCTGGACTGCTGGCGGGCTGGCGGGCCGGCGGAAGTCGGGGCGGACCGGCCTCTGGGGTGGCCGGGGGAGACATAATCCGGGCGTGATACTCACCGCCCGACAGCTCGCCCTGGCCACCCTGGACCGTCAGCTCTTGCTCGAACGCCAACGCCTTGATGTGGCGGAGGCTGTTCGCCGGATCTGTGCTTTGCAGGCGCAGGCGCCGGCATCGCCGTATCTGGCGTTATGGAATCGCGTGCAGGACTTCGCGCCTGAGGATCTCGACGCGGCGTTCGCGGACCGCCGGATCGTGAAGGCGACCCTCATGCGGCTCACGCTGCATGCAGTCCACGCCGAGGACTACGAGCCCTATCACGCTGCCATGTTCAGCACTTTGCGGGCGTCACGGCTCTACGACCGACGGTTCACCGCGACAGGACTGTCCCCCACTGACGCTGATGCGCTACTCCAGGAGCTCGCCGGGTTCCTGGAGCGGCCCCGCGTCACTACGTCACGGGGAGGTTCGGCGAGCACGCGCACCGTGTGTGGTGGGCGCTGCGCACGTATGCCCCCGTGCATCATGTGCCGACGGGTGGCCCGTGATCGTTCACACAGCCGAACACCTACCGTGTCTCCCCAACGGCTCCTGGATCCGCTCCACGGGAATCGGACGCTGGGGTTCAGCGGTTGCTGGTCTCTTACCTACGGGCGTTCGGGCCTGCGTCGGCCCAGGATTTCGCCCGGTTCACCCTGCTGACGCGTCCCGTGATAACCCAGGCGCTACACAAGCTTGGCGACCAGGTGGTACCAGTGGCAGGGCGGGGCCGCGCCGCTCTGTTCGACCTCGTGGACGCTACCCTGCCCGCCGAGGACACCCCGGCGCCGCCGAGGCTGCTGCCGATGTGGGACAGCACGCTGTTGGCCCACGTCATCCCCGGTCGCGTCATGCCCGAGGAGTACCGGCCGCTGGTCGTCCGGCGCAATGGTGACATGCTGCCCTGTCTGCTCGTCGACGGGCAGGTCGCCGGAGTATGGCGTGCAGCGGACGGCCGGCTGGAGTTGAGCACGTTCCGCAAGCTCGGCAAGGCCACGTGGCAAGGTCTGACGGAGGAGGCAGAGAGGCTGTCAGCGCTGCTCGTCAACCGCGATCTATCTGTCTACCGGCGTTATGGACATTGGTGGGACAAGGGGGTCCCCGCTGTCGAGCGCATGACGGTCAAGGGCTGACCGCGCCGCCAGGCTGCACGCTTGCCTACGGGACTTCGTCCGCGGCGGCTAAGGGCGCGAGGGTGGTTTGGAAGAGGTCGTCCGGGCCCACGGCATCGACGTGGAGCAGATCAGCCCGTGCGCGGACGCTGCCAGCAGGACGGTCATGGTCTGTGAACGCGGCTTGGTGACCCACGTCATCCTGTCGCGCTTCCAGATGGCCGGGAAACGGCCGTCCTGGACGGCGGACAGGCCGATTGTCGGGGCGTACGCCTGGTAAACGGTGATCGTGGATGTCGTGTGCAGCGCCCGGATCCTGTGTTGCGGTTCGTCCATGATGTACAGGTTGAGGTCCTCGATCCCTGCCGGCCATTTATTTTCGAAGGCGTCTGTTGCCGTTCATGAGACCGGCAGAGGTTGAGAGTCCAGGTGAGGGACCACTTCAATGGCGCAGTGACTACAGCATCGATGGATCGCATGAGAATGATCGCCGGACGGGTTCCGGTCGACGACGTCATGGTGATGCTGTCTCGGCACAGGCCGGTCTTCCACTCCGAAGCCGATCTTCAGCACAGTTTTGCCCGGGTCCTCTGGGAGTTGGCGCCGGACGTGCAATCACGGCTTGAGGTTCCGCAGCGAGGGTCGGGCAAGGCCGAGTATCTGGACCTCCAGTGCCTCGGGCCTCACGGCAGCACCGCGATCGAATTCAAGTACTTCACCCGCGGCTGGACCGGCACGGCCGGCACTCCGGTCGAGGACTACGCCCTGAAGGCACACGGCGCCACGGACCTGGCCCGCCTGCACTTCGTTCGGGACATTGCGAGGCTGGAGCGCTTCTGTCGTCGGCCGGATCAGAACGGTCTCGCCCTCATGCTGTCCAACGAGCCGTCCCTCTGGACTCCGCCGGGCCCCGGCCGCCGACGCACCCGGGACGATGACTTCCGGATTCACCACGGGCGGGGGCTGGCGGGGACGCTGCTCTGGGCCGAGGGGACTTACGAGCCGAACGCTTGCAGCCTGCGAGGTGCGTACCCCCTCAGATGGGAGACGTATTCCGAGCAGAGTGGAGCAGGCGGAGAGTTCCGTTACCTGGCAGTGTTCGTCGGTTCATCGCCAGGCGGAGCCGACCACACCACAGGTGCGCAGCCGGTTCGTTGAACCCTGCGAAGCGCAACGTGCACGATGGTCGCCGAACACGGCCGTCGACATGGGGCCAGTCATCCGTGGCAGCGGGAGCAAGACCCGTTGAGGTCGCTGCTCATCCCTCAGCCGGCGTCACACCGATCGGGCAGGAGACCCCCGTCCCGACGGGCCTGGGCTGCCATGTGCCCCTTGGGAGGGGTGGCAGTTCGAGACGGCTACGGATGTCGCTGAATCGAAGCCCGCACCAGCACATCAACGGCTTGGCCGGACAGCCTTTCAGCCTCTGCTGTCGGTGCCTTGGGTTTCATGAACCCTGCTCACCGGTGGCCGGGCACGACGGGGCGAGCTCAATTCCCCTCAGGCTTAGGACGTGGTTTGTCATTAGCTTCCTGGAGAGCTGCGACGGGAGCGCTGCCAGGTTGTATCAGGAGCCAGGCCCATGCGGCATACTCTTTTTCTTGGACTGCGATCTCCCGAAAGCTGCCGGACGACAGGCCCGGCAGACCACTCATCACCACATCCTGATAGAGGCTGTCGGACACGGCTAGAGCGACTCCAGTACCGGATGATTCACTCAGAGCAGTTCGCAACGCACGGGAACCGACGATCCTTGCTGCGGAGATGATTGCTCGACCCACATATCCGTTCGCTGCTTGACGTACAACGCCAGCATCCAATGCGGCCCGCAACCTGATTCGGGATTCTTCCCGTAGCGGCTCATTGATCCATTCAACAGCCTCCATGAGTGCGGACACCAAGCGGGGAAGAACTCGCGGTAGAGGAATGTGCGGGTGGACTAGCAGCAGGGCTCCATCGCCCTGGTCCTGCTTGACGACCTCCTCCTCAGTGAGGCCGGCTCCGTCGCGGGCTCTCTCGATGATCTCGACGAGCCATCCTTGGATGCGAGACTGGTCTGCAATTGGGCGCTGGCTGTAGCCTTGCACATCTATGAACAAGCACAACCTGGTCAGACCGTCAAATTCCATACGTCCTCCAGCTCACTTTGACGTTATCTGCGGGTGCCCGTCTCGGGATGGGATCCTCAACTCCTACGTTCCTCTTTTCGAACTCTTACTCGGTGCCTCCCCCATGCGGCACCACCATAGAGTAGCGTCGCCAGGGCGGCCCCACCGCCAGCCATTGGACCGCTCTGCTTTACGACAAATTGGTAGACGGCTATCCCGAATAGTGCAGAGGCCGAGATCCAGCAGAGAACGGTCAGCGCGACGAGGAGGTAATCGATCGCGCGTTCAATCCTTTCTAGCCGCCGCTCCATGTCGACATGATCGCGGCGCAGGCAGAGGGGGTTTTCTTGAGCTCCAGATCCGACGGTTGTGTGGTGGGACATCGACGCTCCCGCGTTTGACGATGTTCTGGTTTTAGTTGCCGGTGAATGCCGCTTTCCACCTGGCGTGATGTTAAAGGATCTGTCAGCTGACAGCCCTATCTGAGTGGCTGACGGTATTTCCCTCCATGATCCGAAGATCATCTATGTCTTTAGGGCGCATCAGCTTCTTCTTGTATGCGGCGACATCGGATAGGGATGCGAATGGCAGTCCGTCGATCCAGTCCGCACGCTCCATCAATTCTTCAAACCTGAAGCCCGGAGAAATCCATTCGCTGTACACCTCAATGCGTCCACCCCAGAAATGCATGGCGCCGCTGTTGGTTGAAGTTCCTGTAGCGGGAACCCCTAGTCGGCATGCCTCGCTCCATGCGGCCCCTCGGGCCAGTACATCCACATCGCTGATACTCCTTCGGATGCCGTGGGCCAACAATGGGGCACTTCCGAAGATGAGAAAGTCGCCTTTTGTAAAGTTCAAGGAAATTAGGCGCCGGACGAGAGGGTGCCTTGTGATGTTCTTATTAACTTCCATGGTGGGCGAAATCTCTCTCGGTTGTGGATTTTTAAATGTAAACTAGGATGACGCGGTAAAATTCCCCTCAGCGATACGAGACAATGACGGGAGGTCTCGAATTGTGATTACCTGACGTCCGGTGGTTACAATGCCTCTCTCTTTGAACTTTCTGATCACCTGCGTCACCGATTCGCGTGATGCGCCGACCAAATCCGCGAGATCCTGTTGGCTAAACCGTAGGGCGAGTCCGTTCTCAGTCTGGATTCCCAGCTCTTTCGAGGTCAGTTCGACTAGCCCCTTAGCGAGTCTCTGCTCTACGCCTAGGAAAGACTCGACGCTCTTGCGGGTCGCTTCCTCGAGGCGTTCATCGGCGGCGATCAGTTGAGCGTGCATTGCGCGCGGGTGATCGTACAAGAAATGAAGCCATGTCGTGGCAGGCAGGTACAAGGCCTCTACGTCATCGAGGGCGAAGACGCTGGCCGAGCGTGGTTTTTGTCTGACTGCGGCCATTTCGCCGATGATCTCGCCTGGGCCGCGGAGGGCCACGATGTGTGGGGGATTCCCGATCTGCACCTTGACGTGTCCACTGCGGATGAGTAGAGCGAAGTCCGTCTCCTCGCCCTCTCCGAACAGGACGCTGCCGGAGGGGTACCGCAGCACATGGCCCAGATCTTCCAATACGGCTATCTCGTCTTCAACGAGGAGGGGTAGACCGCTTTCCGGTGAAGGATGACTCACACTCTTGAGTGTAGTACTTCACATAACTCTGCGGAAGGGCACGCTGAGAGTAGCTCGGTGATCAAGTGCTGATCTGGGACGGGCGCCTGCTGGGGACGACCCGCTGGGGTCCGTCGCCTCACAGGCTCAGGTCTCCTGGCAGGCCACCGCTGCTGGCTGGCATGCTCAGCCACCCAACAGGACGGCCAACCTGCTCCGCTCCCCGTCCAGGTCCCTGTAGCCCGGCCGAGATGCCTTCGGTAGCGCGAGTCCCGTCGCCAGACGCGACCGGTGCCGCCGCGGCGGCCCGGCTTGAGAAGCGGCCACATCCTGAAGCGGAGCGGCGCGCGGTCGTGAGTGCGCGCGTCGTGGCCGTAGAGGAGAGGCGACGTGGTCACGAAAGGAGCCCCTCCAGACCTGTGTTTGCGCAGGCGTGTTCGGATTACAGGCAGGTGCTCGGTGCTCCCTGAAGCTGAGTTCGGCGATGCGACGATCACCGAACCCGGACACCGCGCCCAAGGCGGGGACGCCGACGTACGGACAGTCATTCGTGGGGGCAGGCGTGAGGCTGGTTGAGCAAGACGCACCCCAATTCGGCTCGAACGGGATACTTAGCCTGATTCCATCCAGACGAGCCTGTGCTGCCGTGTGCCCCGCTACGCAGCGGGTTGGACCGCGTATTGCTGTGGTGGCCTGCCCATTTCCCGGAGCCACCCGTGCCCGTCCGCGTCCTGGAACTTGAAGAGGACGGCAGGACCTCAACTCAACTGTTCGCCCACGTCAACAGGGGGCGGTCGGCGGGGATTCCGGAGTCCTCCGCATCGTCACTGTGGCAGCGTCGCCGGGCTGCCGCCGTTCGCCTCGTAGCCCGCCACCGCCAGTGCCCGGTACACCGCGAACTCCGCCGCCGGGTCGGCGGACAGGGTCCAGGGGAGGGCTCCGATGTGGCCGTCGATGTGTATGAGCTGGTTCATCGCCTCGGACCAGCGCTCGGCGCGGACCAGGAAGAAGACCAGCAGATGGCGTACGTGCGCGAGCATCGGGTCGTCCGGGCGGGCCGAGTGGACGGCGTGCAGCGCTCCGTGGATCGCCTTCGTGACGACCTCGCTCTGGTAGAAGCCGCTGACCAGGTTCACCTCGGGCAGGTGCTCGAAGACCGCGAACAGCGGCATGGCGGCCAGCAGCGAGCCCTGCGGCGCTCTCGCCGCCGCGGACTCGGCGAAGGAGTACGCCAGCTGCCGCGAGCCGTGCCACTTCTCACACCAGTAGTGCAGCGCGGCCAGATGCGCGCCCATGTGCGCCGGGGCGCGGTCCAGGATCTTCAGCCACAGCTGCTCGAACTCCGGCCGCGGATAGGCCAGTCCGCGCGCCACCGACAGCTCGACGATGTACGGGACCGGATCGCCGGGGGCGAGCAGCGCCGCGTCGCCGCAGGCCGCCCTCGCCTCCTCCATGATGATCCGGAACTCGTCCGTGCCCCGCGTCGCCGTCCGCCACGCCTGCTGCGCCAGGAACTCCGCGTGCACGGCCGCCCCGCCCGCGTCCTTGGGCTGCTCGGCCCGCCACACCCGCAGCCACTGCCCGCCCGGCGTCTCGCTGACCCCGCCCGGCCGCTGCTGCAGTTCCAGCGACGCGGCGCCCGCGAAGGCCTGCACGCGCTGCCAGCGCAGCTCGCCCTCCGTCTCCGTGCCGGCCAGCAGCTGGGAGGCGGCGCGGTAGTCCTGGGTGCGCTGCACCAGGTCCAGGACGTCCAGCAGGTCCTGGTCGAGGCCGGGCATGCGGACGTCCAGCTCCTCCTCGCGTACGAAGCCGTAGTTCGCGGGGTCCGCGGCGTCCGGGTGGCCCGGTGGGACCTGCTCGATCATGCCCCGGCGGCGCCGCATGACCGGGAGCAGCACGAAGCCGAGCATGACCAGCGCGATCAGGACCCAGAGAATTTCCATGCCTCAAGCGTTCCAGACGCCTCGGACAATTGGCCAACCCGGTCGGCGCACCTGTGGAAAACTCCCGCGGCCCGGTGCCTGGCCGGCCCGTGACCGAGGGAAATCCCGACCGTGGGACCGCTCCGGCCTCGGCGTCCGTCACTCGCCTCGCGAGCGCACTACCCTCGGTGCCCATGAGCGACAGGCACATCAGTCAGCACTTCGAGACCCTCGCGATCCACGCGGGCAACACCGCCGATCCCCTCACCGGCGCCGTCGTCCCGCCGATCTACCAGGTCTCGACCTACAAGCAGGACGGCGTGGGCGGCCTGCGCGGCGGCTACGAGTACAGCCGTAGCGCCAACCCGACCAGGACCGCCCTGGAGGAGAACCTCGCCGCCCTCGAGGGCGGTCGCCGAGGTCTCGCGTTCGCGTCCGGACTGGCGGCCGAGGACTGCCTGTTGCGTACGCTGCTCAGCCCCGGCGACCACGTGGTCATCCCCAACGACGCGTACGGCGGCACATTCCGGCTCTTCGCGAAGGTCGTCGCCCGGTGGGGGGTGGAGTGGTCGGTCGCCGACACCAGCGATCCCTCCGCCGTACGGGCCGCCATCACCCCGAAGACCAAGGCCGTGTGGGTGGAGACCCCCTCCAACCCGCTGCTCGGCATCACCGACATCGCCGCCCTCGCCCACGTCGCCCGTGACGCGGGCGCCAGGCTGGTCGTGGACAACACCTTCGCCACGCCGTACCTGCAGCAGCCGCTGGCGCTCGGCGCGGACGTCGTCGTGCACTCACTGACCAAGTACATGGGCGGCCACTCGGACGTCGTCGGCGGTGCCCTGGTCGTCGCCGACGAGACGCTCGGCGAGGAGCTGGCGTACCACCAGAACGCGATGGGCGCGGTCGCCGGGCCCTTCGACTCCTGGCTGGTGCTGCGCGGCGCCAAGACGCTGTCCGTGCGGATGGACCGGCACAGCGAGAACGCCGGCAAGGTCGCCGACATGCTGACCCGGCACGCGCGCGTGACGCACGTTCTCTACCCGGGTCTGCCCGAGCACCCCGGCCACGAGGTCGCCGCCAAGCAGATGCGGGCCTTCGGCGGCATGGTGTCGTTCCGGGTGGCCGGCGGCGAGGAGGCGGCCGTGGAGGTCTGCAACCGCGCCAAGGTGTTCACGCTCGGCGAGTCCCTGGGCGGCGTCGAGTCCCTGATCGAGCACCCCGGACGCATGACGCACGCGTCCGTGGCCGGCTCGGCCCTCGAGGTGCCCGCCGACCTCGTCCGCCTCTCCGTGGGCATCGAGAACGTGGACGACCTCCTGGAGGACCTGCAGCAGGCCCTCGGCTAGCCGCCCACGCGGCTCACCAGCCCGTGTACGGGGGAGTCGTCTGCGAGGGCGGCTCCACCCACGGGCGGGCCATCATGGCCCACACGAGGAACGCCACGGCCACGGCGCACAGCAGCAGCCACAGCGTCCGGCGGACCATCCTCCTGCGGCGCACCATGCGGGCGCCCCGCCGCATGACCTCCGCGTACAGGTCCGGCGGCACGGGCGGCGGAGCCTGCTCCATGATCCGCCGTACGGTGGCTTCCCGCTCGGTCCGGTTCACCCGTGCCACCCCCGTTCACCCGGGCCGCTTCGCGCGCGTACGGCCGCCGCACCGACGTCACCCACGCGGGCGTCCCCCATCCCGCCGTCGCGGCGACTCATGACGGTGCCACCTTCGCCCCCACCACGGCCGGAGCGGGATTCCGCGGAGGTTGCAGCAGCGTGGTCGTCGCGCGGTCGCAGATCGTGCGGACCCGTTCCACCGGCAGGCCCAGGAGGGCCGCCGTCTGTTCCTCGGCGACGCCCTCGTACAGGCGCAGGACCAGGATCAGGCGTTCCTGCGGTGCGAGCGTGGCCAGGGCGGCGCCCGGGTGGGTCCGGGCGCGGCCGAGACCGCCGTACTGGTGCCAGGCCGCGCGGGCGAAGCGGGTGGCCAGGTACTGGCGGGCGCGGTCGTACGGGTCCTCGCCGCGCAGCCGGTTCCAGGAGATGTACGTGTGGGCGAGGGCCAGCGTCAGCAGGCGCCGCGCGCGCGGATTGTCGTCCGGGGCCTCCGCAGTGAGCAGCGTGGCGGCATGCAGCAGCCGCCCTGCCGCGCCCGCGACGAACGCCTCGAACTCCCGGGCCCGGCGGGCGCCCTGCAACGCCTGCCGTTGTCGCACCGCGCCTCCCGCCCTGACGCGACCCTGCGGAACCGGGGCCCGGCCGTGTACGGCATCCGGAACCGTGTACGACGGGCCCGGTCTCATATGAGGCCAGAGGTGGCCCCACGGTCAAGAGCCGCGCGACAACCACAACACGCCCGGCTCCCCGACCAACGCACGCGCTGACCCCCGTGACGCACGCGCAGCAGTCGCCGACGCACCCAACGTACGCCCGGAGCCCCGGGGTACCCGCAGATGCGCGGCCCCCCCCGACGCACCCATGCACACACAGCAGCCGCCAGAGGAGCCATGATCGCGTGGGCGGAGCAGCGTGCCGCAGTCATGCACGCGCGATGCAACTGCCGACGCGCTCGGCGCCCGTGAAGTCCCCGCGCGCAGCGTAAGCAGCCACTGGCACGGCCACGCACGCTCCGGAGCCCAGCGACACAACCTCGCACGGTCGGAGTCCCCGGTGCACCAAGATCCGTTGAGCCCCCGACGCGCCCACGCACGGGTTCAGCTCCCCGACGTCATACGCACCGCGGAGCCCCCGACGCGCAACGCACGTGCCCCTCTCGACGTACGCACACGCGCGTGCAGCCCCGACGCACGCGCGTGAGGCGTGGCGCACGTACGCGCGCGTGAAGCCGCCACGCCCCTACCCCCGCACGCGTGAAGCGCCCCCCGCCGCGTGAATCGCCACGCCCACCCCCGCACGCGTCCCCCGTCGTGCGCGTGCCGAGTGTCTACGACGGGGACGACGCCTCCGGGCCCGGAACGCCCTGGGCCGTCATCCGGGCGGACAGGGCGGTGTTGAAGCGGGTCAGGAGCGCGCAGAACGCCTCGCGCTCCTCCTGCTCCCAGTCCTGGGTCAACTCCGCCATCAACTGTCGCCTGGAGGAGCGCACTTCTTCCAGCCGGGAAAGGCCGCGCGGGGAGAGCTGGAGTACCACCGCGCGCCCGTCCTCGGGGTGCGAGGTGCGCTTGACGAGCCCGGTGTCCACGAGCGGCGCCACCTGCCGGGTGACCGTCGAGGAGTCGATGCCCATGCTGGCGGCGAGCGCCTTGACGCCCATCGGACCTTCCTTGTCCAGGCGGTTGAGCAGCAGGTATGCGGCGCGGTCCATGGAGTTGCGCACCTGCCCGACCCCCCCGAGCCGGGTCTGTTCGGCACGCCGGGCGAAGACCGCCACCTCGTGCTGCAGCGTGTCGAGGAGACCGCTGTCACCGACGGTCGTCATGTCCATCGACATTTCAGGTGTTGTGGGCATGGCCGGAGGCTCGCTTCATGAAGGTGGTCTGTGAATGGGGGACAGAGTACGCGGCCGGAAGGCGGGCCGTACCGGCGCTGCGCAAACCAGTCTCGGAGGTTGGTCACACCGGTCGCGGGACCCTGTGAACTGCGATGCTTGAGTCATGAGCTACAGCACGGCTGACTCCTTGCGGCACGTGACCCTCGACGACGTTCGGGGCGCCCAGAAGATGCTCTCGGGCGTGGCACGGGTGACGGCGATGGAGGGCAGCAGGCATCTGTCCCAGCTGGTCGGCGCGCCGGTGCACTTCAAGTGCGAGAACCTCCAGCGGACGGGCTCCTTCAAGCTGCGCGGCGCGTACGTCCGGATCGCCGGCCTGCTGCCGGAGGAACGGGCCGCCGGGGTGGTCGCGGCGAGCGCCGGCAACCACGCGCAAGGCGTCGCCCTCGCGTCCTCCCTGCTCGGCGTGCGGGCGACGGTGTTCATGCCGCGGGGCGCCCCGCTGCCGAAGATCAGCGCCACGCGCGAGTACGGCGCGGAGGTGCGCCTGCACGGGCAGGTGGTCGACGAGACGCTGGCCGCCGCGCAGGCGTACGCGGCCGAGACGGGCGCGGTGTTCATCCACCCCTTCGACCACCCCGACATCATCGCCGGCCAGGGCACGGTCGGCCTGGAGATCCTGGAACAGTGCCCGGAGGTGCGGACCGTCGTCGTCGGCATCGGCGGCGGAGGCCTCGCGGCCGGTATCGCGGTCGCGGTGAAGGCCCTGCGGCCGGACGTGCGGATCGTGGGCGTGCAGGCGCAGGGCGCGGCGGCCTATCCGCCCTCGCTGACGGCCGGGCACCCGGTGTCGGTCGAGAACCCGGTGACGATGGCCGACGGGATCAAGGTCGGGCGGCCCGGCGACGTGCCGTTCGGGATCGTCCAGGAGCTGGTGGACGAGGTCCGCACGGTCACCGAGGATCAGCTCGCCGCCGCGCTGCTGCTGTGCCTGGAGCGGGCGAAGCTGGTCGTCGAACCGGCCGGCGCGAGCCCGGTCGCCGCACTGCTGGGCGAGCCCGGCTCCTTCGCGGGCCCGGTCGTCGCGGTGCTGTCGGGCGGGAACGTGGACCCGGTGCTGATGCAGCGCGTGCTGCGGCACGGCATGTCCGCGCAGGGCCGCTACCTGGCCGTACGGCTGCGGCTGACGGACCGGCCGGGGGCGCTCGCGACGCTTCTCGGGGTGTTGTCAGTGGTGGACGCTAACGTCCTTGATGTGAGTCACGTACGGACCGATCCACGGCTCGGGCTCACGGAGGCGGAGGTCGAGCTGCACCTGGAGACGAAGGGGTCGGAGCACTGCGCCGAGGTCGGCCGGGCGCTGCGCGAGGCGGGGTACACGGTCATCGGCTGAGGTCGCAGACCGCCCGCCCAAGCGGAACGGCCTGCTCAGGGGCTCTTCGTCACTCGATGTCACTCGATCGGGTAAATCCATTGAGAGACGCGATACATCGCGTTATGGTGTGTCTCGTGGCCGCCGCCGCGTCATCCAGCAGGCGGAACAAATCGCACAAAACCTAGGCTTGCCTAGGCCTTTTCGAAGAATCCCCGACGACGTGGAGACTCACATGCCAGGCGCCATCTATGCCGAAGGTCTGGTGAAGACCTTCGGGGACGTAAGGGCTCTGGACGGCGTCGACCTCGATGTCCCCGAGGGCACCGTGCTGGGCCTGCTCGGGCCGAACGGCGCGGGCAAGACGACCACTGTCCGCTGTCTGACGACCCTGCTGCAACCGGATAGCGGCAAGGCCGTCGTCGCCGGCCTCGACGTGCTCAAGCAACCGAACGAGGTGCGTCGCTCGATCGGCCTGTCAGGCCAGTTCGCCGCGGTCGACGAGTACCTGACCGGCCGCGAGAACCTCCAGATGGTCGGCCAGCTCTATCAGATGAAGGCCAGGGCGGCGAAGGCCCGCGCCGCGGAGCTGCTGGACCAGTTCGACCTCACGGACGCCGCAGACCGGACCGCGAAGACCTACTCAGGCGGCATGCGCCGCCGTCTCGACCTCGCGGCCGCCCTCGTCGTCTCCCCGCCCGTGATGTTCATGGACGAGCCGACGACCGGCCTGGACCCGCGCAACCGCCAGCTGCTGTGGGAGGTCATCAAACAGCTCGTCTCCGGCGGCACGACCCTGCTGCTGACGACCCAGTACCTGGAAGAGGCCGACCACCTCGCGCACGACATCGCGGTCGTCGACCACGGCCGGGTCATCGCGCGCGGCACCTCCGACGAGCTCAAGGCCCGCACCGGCGGCGAACGCGTCGAGGTCGTGGTGCACGAGCGCGAGCACATCACGGTCGCCGGGGAGGTCCTCGCCGGCTTCGGCAAGGGCGAGCTCACCGTCGAGGAGCACACCCGCAAGCTCACCGTGCCCGTCACCGGCGGCGCCAAGCTGCTCGCCGAGGTGATCCGCGAGCTGGACGTCCGGGGCATCGAGATAGACGACATCGGGCTGCGCCGCCCGACCCTCGACGACGTGTTCCTCTCCCTGACCGGACATGTCGCCGAGATCAAGGAAACCGAGAGCGACGAGCAGGCCGGGCCCAAGGGACGCGGTCAGAAGAAGGAGGCAGCCAAGTGAGCGCCGTCACCGACGCCGTGCGGGTCGCGCCGAGCACGAACCCGGTCAGCCAGTCCTTCCGGGACTCGATGGTCGTCGCCAAACGCAACCTGATCCGGATGTCCCGCATCCCGGAGATGATCATCTACGGGCTCATCCAGCCCATCATGTTCGTGGTGCTGTTCACCTACGTCTTCGGCGGCTCCATGCAGATCGGCGGCAGCACCAGCGCCACCGACTACAAGAACTTCCTGATGGCGGGCATCTTCGCGCAGACCGTCACCTTCGCCACCGCCAGCTCCGGCGCGGGCATCGCCGACGACATGCACAAGGGCCTCATCGACCGCTTCCGCTCGCTGCCGATGGCCCGCGGCGCGGTGCTGACCGGGCGCACCCTGGCGGACTCGGTGCAGACGGCACTGACCCTGGTCGTCCTCGCCGTGGTCGCCCTGCTGGTCGGCTGGCGCGTGGGCTCCAACGGCGACACCAACGCCGCCAAGGTCGTCGGCGCCTTCGGCCTGCTGCTCCTGCTCGGCTACGCGTTCACCTGGATCGGCGCCCTGATCGGCATGTCGGTGCGCACCCCCGAGGCGGCCACTTCCAGCGGGCTGATCTGGCTGTTCCCGGTGACGTTCATCTCCAACGCGTTCGTGGACACCAGCCACATGACCCCGTGGCTGCGCCACATCGCCGAATGGAACCCCTTCAGCGCCACGGTGCAGGCATGCCGCGTGCTGTTCGCGAACCCGGGCCAGTCGGCGTCCGGCGCCTGGCCCATGGTGCACCCGGTGTGGGCCTCGTTGATCTACTCGGCGCTGATCATCGTCATATTCCGGACCCTCGCGGTGCGCAAGTACCGCTCGGCGACCGCGTGAGCCCGACCGCGTGACCCCGCCCGCATGACCCACTGCATGACCCGCCCGCATGACGAGGCCCCCGGCGTCACGGGACGCCGGGGGCTCGCCAAGGACGTGCGGGGGGCCTGGGTCAGCCGTTGTAGGGCTCGGCCTTGAGGATCCGTACGGAGGCCTTCTTGCCGTTCGGCAGCTCGTACTCCGCGTCCTCGCCGACCTTGTGGCCGATCACGCCGGAGCCCAGCGGGGACTGCGGCGAGTAGGTCTCGATGTCGGAGCTCGCGTACTCGCGCGACGCCAGCAGGAAGGTCATCGTGTCGTCCTCGTCGCCGTCGAAGGCGATCGTCACGACCATGCCGGGCGCCACGGCGCCGTCCGCCGACGCCGGGGCCTCGCCGACCTTGGCGTTCTCCAGGAGCTGGGTCAGCTGGCGCACACGGAGCTCCTGCTTGCCCTGCTCCTCCTTGGCCGCGTGGTACCCGCCGTTCTCACGCAGGTCGCCCTCCTCGCGCGCGGCCGCGATCTTGGCGGCGATCTCCGTGCGCGCAGGACCAGACAGGTACTCCAGCTCGGCCTTGAGCTGGTTGTACGCCTCCTGGGTCAGCCAGGTGACGTTCTCGCTGGTCTGGGTCACAGGTGCTCCTCGTAGGTACTGGGAATACAAAGCATCGCCCTACCCAGAAGAATGTTCCTTCACGGATGGGCGAAACCACGAGCCTAACAATTCAGCGGCCGAAGGGGGAGGACATAAGCCATCAGAATTACGTCGCCGCAGGTCAGCCGACACGTTTCCGGGTGACGTCAGTCGGCGTGGCAGCCCAGCAGCTCCGCCGTGGTGCCCGGGGCCGTCGTACGCAGCGTGAGGACCCGGTCGATGCGGGTGGGGCTCCCGGTGAAGCGGAAGTCGGCCCGGCCCACCTCGGTGCCGTCCGCCGCCTGGGAGCGGATCGTGCAGTAGCCGGAGGTACCGGAGTCCTTGCGGACCTCCAGATGGATCTGCACCGAGTCCTTGTGGGGCTCGAAGGTGATGACCTCGCCGCTGATCTTGTTCTGGCCGACGTAGTGGTAGGCGAAGTAACCGATCAGCGCCAGCAGCAGGGCGCCGAGCACCGTCCCGGCGATCTTGAGTTTGCGGTCGGCGCGCTCGTCCGAGGAGCGACCGTAGCGGCCCTCGGGCAGCTGAGTGCTCGCCGTACTCATGATCGTCCTCTCGGTGCGGGGCCCCCGGAGCCGTACCCCGGAATTATTCGCCCCCCGATTCGGTCACTATAGAAGCCGCCGATCGCACCCGAAGACACCGGGGCGCCGACTTACCAAGGATTGAGTCTTGACTGACCAGCTGCGACTGATGGCCGTGCACGCCCACCCCGACGACGAGTCGAGCAAGGGCGCGGCCACCATGGCGAAGTACGTGTCCGAGGGGGTGGACGTGCTGGTCGTGACCTGCACGGGCGGGGAGCGCGGCTCCATCCTCAATCCGAAGCTCCAGGGGGACACGTACATCGAGGAGCACATCCACGAGGTACGCAAGAAGGAGATGGACGAGGCCCGCGAGATCCTCGGCGTCAAGCAGGAGTGGCTCGGCTTCGTCGACTCCGGCCTGCCCGAGGGCGACCCGCTGCCGCCGCTGCCCGAGGGCTGCTTCGCGCTCGAGGACGTCGACAAGGCGGCCGGCGAGCTGGTGAAGCAGATCCGCTCGTTCCGTCCGCAGGTGATCACCACCTACGACGAGAACGGCGGCTACCCGCACCCCGACCACATCATGACCCACAAGATCTCGATGGTGGCGTTCGAGGGCGCGGCGGACACCGAGAAGTACCCGGAGGCCGAGTTCGGTCCCGCGTACCAGCCGCTGAAGCTGTACTACAACCAGGGCTTCAACCGCCCGCGCACCGAGGCACTGCACAACGCGCTGCTGGAGCGCGGCATGGAGTCGCCGTACGGGGACTGGCTCAAGCGGTGGGCGGAATTCGAGCGCGCCGAGCGCACCCTGACCACCCACGTCCCGTGCGCCGACTTCTTCGAGATCCGCGACAAGGCGCTGATCGCGCACGCCACGCAGATCGACCCCGACGGCGGCTGGTTCAAGGTCCCGATGGAGATCCAGAAGGAGGTCTGGCCGACCGAGGAGTACGAGCTCGCCAAGTCCCTCGTCGATACCTCCCTCCCCGAGGACGACCTCTTCGCGGGCGTCCGGGACAATGCCTGACATGAGCGCAAGCGTGAGCCTGGCAATGACGCACCTCGTCCCCCTCGCCAAGGAGGTGGACGAGAACAAGGTCACCCCCGGCGTCCTCGGCTTCATCGTCTTCGCGGCGATGGCGCTGGCGGTGTGGGTCCTGATGAAGTCCATGAACCGCCACATGGGCAAGGTCAAGTTCAAGGAGCCGACGGACCCGGACGCCGAGTCCGCGAAGACCTCCGCCGACACCGAGGCGCGCCAGAGCTGACGAGGCGGAGGGAGGTGCCGGTCACTGTCTGGCCGGCACCGCCACTCCCATGACCTCCCGCGCATGCCGGCTGGGCACCATCCCCAGCCGCCAGGCCTGCCAGCCCGCCTCCAGACTCACCCCCCGCTCCAGCAGCAGCTGGTACGCCCCCACGTAGTCGTCGAGCTTCGCGTCGCGCAGGGGGTGGTCGGTGCGGGCGAGTTCGGTCAGATCCTCCTGGGCGACCGCGGTGCCGACCTCCACACCACCGGGGGCCGCGTAGGGGAGCAGGGTGCAGCGCAGGAAGCGGGCCCAGTCCTCGCCGCGGCGGTCGCCGTAGGAGGCGAACAGGCCCGCCGCCTCGTCGCACAGGGCGAGCGCCTGCTGGGTGCGGGCGTTGCCCGCGTCCACCACCGCCAGCTCCAGACACGTCCACGCCTCGCCGTGGGCGACGCCGATGCGCTGGAAGTCGGCGCGGGCGTCGACCAGGAGCTGGCGGGCGAAGCCGGAGTTGCGCAGCGACCCCGTCTGGGCCGCCCGCTGGTCGCGGGTGACGCGGGCCGAGTGGTGCCGGGCGCACGCGAGGCCGTAGACGTCCCGCATCCGGGAGAACATCGTGCGGGAGCGCTCCAGCTCGCGCACCGCCTGATCCAGGTCGCCGGTCTCCTCCAGGGCCTGGCCCAGGTAGTAGACCGTCCAGGCCTCGCCGCGCGCGTCCTCGTTCTCCCGGTGCCGGGCCGCCGCCTGGCGCAGGCCGTCGACCGCCGGGGAGGGATCGCCGGCCACCAGCCGGGCGCGCGCCAGCTGGGTCAGCGCCCATGCCTCGCCACGGGCGTCGCGGGTACGGCCGTAGCGGTCCAGGGCCGCCCGCAGCTCCGCCTCCGCGCGCGGGACGTCACCCATGCGCAGACCGAGCTGGCCGAGCTGGAAGTGGGCCCAGGCCTCGCCGTGCAGGGACTCACCGGCGTGGTGCAGCACCAGGGACTCGGTGAGCAGCCGCATCGCCTCCGGCAGATGGCCGCGGTCGCGCTCCACCGCCGCCAGCGCGTGCATCGTCCAGGCCCGGTCCGTCGCCAGCTCGGGAACCGACTGCAGCTCCAGCGCCTCCCGCAGCCGCGCCGTCGCCTCGGTCAGGTTGCCCTGGTGGTGCAGGGTGATGCCGAGGGAGCACAGCGCCCGGGCCGCGCCCGCGTCGTGATGGGCCTCCATGTACAGGTCCACGACCGAGGTCAGGGTCGTCCGGGCCTTGTCCAGCTCGCCCAGCTGACGCGCGGCGATACCCGTGCGCCACTGCACCGAGCGGACCAGCAGGCCCTGGTCGACGGCCTGTGCCAGCTCGCTGATCTCGCCCAGCCGGTAGAGGTCGCCGCGCAGCAGGCAGTAGTCGCACAGGGCGCCCAGCAGGTTCAGCACGGCCGCCTGGTTCACGCCCTCCGCGTGCCGCAATGTGGAGGTGATGAAGCTCGACTCGTCGTCCAGCCAGCGCAGCGCCTCGTCCAGGGACGTGAAGCCGTGCGGGCTGAAGCGGTCCGAGCGGGTCGACATGTTGCCGTCGACCAGACGCAGCACCGAGTCGGCGAGATCCGCGTAGTTCACGATCAGACGTTCCTGCGCCGCCGTACGCTCGGCCGGGTCCTCCTCGTCGAGGAGACGGGCCTGCGCGAAGGAGCGGACCAGGTCGTGCAGCCGGTAGCGGTTGCCCCGCACATGGTCGATCAGGCCCGCGCGGGACAGGGCCACCAGATGGCGGGTGGCCTCCGTCTCGTCGGTCGCGAGCAGGGAGGCCGCCGCGGCGGCGCCGAGCGAGGCACGGCCGGCCAGGGCGAGCCGGCGCAGCAGCCGCCGGGCCGTCTCCGACTGGTCGGTGTAGCGCAGCCACAGCGCCCGCTCCGTCGGCTCGACCGGTCCGTACGCCCCGAGGTCCGTGGCCAGTTGGCGCGGTGAGCGCGGCCCCAGCGAGGACCCCGCGATGCTCAGCGCCAGCGGCAGCCCGCCGCACAACCGTCTGATCCGGTCCGCGGAATCCGCGTCATACGGTCCGGAACTGTCCTGCGCCGCCGCCTCCAGCAGCTCCTCCGCGCCCGCCGCGTCCAGCGCCTGCACCGGCAGCTGATGGACGTCCGCCGGCAGAGCGGAGGGCAGCGCGAGGGGCTCGCGGGCGGTGACCAGGACCAGGCTGTCGGAGCGCTCCGGGACGAGCGTGCGGACCTGCTCCGGGTCCGAGGCGTCGTCCAGGACGATCGTCACCGCGACACCCGTCAGATGCTGGTGGTACAGCTCGCTCAGCCGCTTGACCTGCTGGTCGGGGGAGGAACGCTCACGGAACAGCAGCTGCTCGCGGGGCGCGCCCAGCCGGTTGAGCAGATGCAGCAGGGCGTCACGGGTGGACAGGGGCGACTCCTCCGGGCTGCCGCCGCGCAGATCGACCACACAGGCGCCGCGGAAGTAGTCCTTCAGGTCGTGCGTGGCCCGTACGGCGAGCGTCGTACGGCCGCTGCCGGGCGCACCGTGCAGCACGACGACCGTCGGACGCGTCTCCGTCGTCGCGCGCGAGGCCTGCACCCACTGCCGGATCCGCGCCATCTCCTGCCGTCGGCCCGCGAACGCGCCGGCCGGCTCCGGGAGTTGGCCGAACGACTGCGCGAGCACGCTCCGCCCGCGGGCCGCCGCGCTCTTGTCCGTGCCGCGCAGCTGCGGGCCCGTCTTCTTCGGGCCGGTCGAGGCGGCGAGGACGCGTTGCTGGTCCAGGAACGGGCGGATGCCGCGCACCTCCAGCGCCGTCAGCCACTGCAGCCGCAGCTGTTCGGGGCCGCCGGGCTGGCCGGCGGCGCCGGCGCGATGGTGGGCGGCGGGCAGATGGGAGCCGGCCACCTTGACCACCGTAGCCGCGGCGGCCACGACGCCGACGGCCACGCCGGCGCCGAGCGCGGTGCCCGTGTCCGTGCCCAGGACCAGGTCGGAGACGGCGGCTGCGAGAGCGGCAACGGCCGCCACCAGCAGGGGAGTTCCGGCGCCCTCCTTCGCGTACCGCTGCGCGAACGAGAGCCGGCCGGCCTCCCCCTCGTCCAGCGCGCGGGTGTAGGCCTCGTACTCCTCGGCGGACGTCTCGGCCATCGCGTCCAGCGCACCGCGTGCCCGCGACAGCAGGACCGCTCCGTAGGTACGTCCGCCGGAGCGCCGCACCTCCTCCTCCACCGCCCGTGCCAACAGCCGTTCGGCATCAGCCCGATGGCCGTCCCGCATGTCCCGTCCCCCTCCGGCGGCAACTGGTTCGCCTACGAGTGTCCTTCCCGTGGGCCGCGAGCGCGAGAGGGCAGCGATCACTCGTGCGGCGCCGGGTCGTACCGGCATGAGCGGGACGGCGGCCGCGCCGGGCATGCCCCCGAGGGGGCGCGCCCGGTTCACACGCGTTTCTACGCCCTGCCGGAGCCCGTGGGAGAGTGGGGGAGTGAACCGACTGGCCCATGAGACGTCCCCGTACCTCCTCCAGCACGCCGACAACCCCGTCGACTGGTGGCCGTGGTCGGCCGAGGCCTTCGACGAGGCCCGTAAGACCGGCAGACCGGTTCTGCTGAGCGTCGGGTATTCGAGCTGCCACTGGTGCCATGTCATGGCTCATGAGTCGTTCGAGGACGAGGGCACCGCCGGTTTCATGAACGACCACTTCGTCAACATCAAGGTCGACCGTGAGGAGCGGCCCGACGTCGACGCCGTCTATATGGAGGCGGTGCAGGCGGCGACCGGGCAGGGTGGGTGGCCCATGACCGTGTTTCTCACGCCCGACGCAGAGCCCTTCTACTTCGGTACCTACTTCCCGCCCGCCGCGCGGCACGGCATGCCGTCCTTCCGGCAGGTGCTGGAGGGGGTGCGGGTCGCCTGGGCGGACCGGCGGGACGAGGTGGCGGAGGTCGCGGGGAAGATCGTGCGGGACCTGTCCCAGCGTGAGATCAACTACGGCGGTACGGAGATCCCCGGCGAGGAGGAGCTCGCGCAGGCGCTGCTCGGGCTGACCCGGGAGTACGACCCGCAGCGCGGCGGGTTCGGCGGGGCGCCCAAGTTCCCGCCGTCCATGGTGATCGAGTTCCTGCTCAGGCATCACGCCCGCACCGGTTCCGAGGGCGCCCTGCAGATGGCGTCGGACACCTGTGAGCGGATGGCCCGCGGCGGCATCTACGACCAGCTCGGGGGCGGGTTCGCGCGCTACTCCGTGGACCGTGACTGGGTGGTCCCGCACTTCGAGAAGATGCTGTACGACAACGCCCTGCTGTGCCGCGTCTACGCCCACCTGTGGCGTACCACCGGCTCGGAGCTCGCCCGCCGGGTCGCCCTGGAGACCGCCGACTTCATGGTGCGTGAACTGCGCACGAACGAGGGCGGGTTCGCCTCGGCCCTGGACGCCGACAGCGACGACGGGACGGGTAATCACGTCGAGGGGGCGTACTACGTCTGGACGCCCCACCAACTCGCCGAGGTGCTCGGGGACGAGGACGCCGAACTCGCCGCCCAGTACTTCGGGGTGACCGAGGAGGGCACCTTCGAGCACGGTCAGTCCGTCCTCCAACTCCCGCAGCAGGACGGTCTGTTGGATGCGGGAAAGGTGGCCTCCATCCGAGAGCGGCTGCTCGGCGGGCGGGCCGGGCGGCCCGCTCCCGGCCGTGACGACAAGGTCGTCGCCGCGTGGAACGGTCTCGCCATCGCCGCGCTGGCCGAGACCGGCGCCTACTTCGACCGCCCGGACCTGGTTGAGGCCGCGGTCGGCGCCGCCGATCTCCTCGTCCGGCTGCATCTCGACGAGCACGCCCGCCTCGCCCGTACCAGCAAGGACGGCCAGGTCGGCGCCAACGCGGGCGTGCTGGAGGACTACGCCGACGTGGCCGAGGGCTTCCTGGCGCTCGCGTCGGTCACGGGGGAGGGGGTGTGGCTGGAGTTCGCCGGGTTCCTGCTGGACCACGTCCTCGCGCGCTTCGTCGACCAGGAGTCGGGTTCGCTGTACGACACCGGCGCCGACGCCGAGCGGCTGATCCGCCGGCCGCAGGACCCGACCGACAACGCGACGCCCTCCGGCTGGACCGCCGCCGCGGGGGCACTGCTGAGTTACGCGGCCCAGACCGGCGCGGAGCCCCATCGCACCGCCGCCGAGCGGGCGTTGGGCGTCGTGAAGGCGCTCGGTCCGCGGGTGCCCCGGTTCATCGGCTGGGGGCTGGCAGTCGCCGAGGCCGTGCTCGACGGGCCGAAGGAGGTCGCGATCGTCGGACCGGCGATCGACGAGGAGGGCACGAAGGCCCTGCACCGCACGGCACTTCTGGGCACCTCCCCGGGTGCGGTGGTCGCCGTCGGCACACCGGGAAGCGATGAGTTCCCGCTGCTCGCCGAGCGTCCTCTCGTCGACGGACGGCCCGCCGCCTACGTCTGCCGTCATTTCGCCTGCGACGCCCCGACCACCGACCATGACCGGCTGCGGGCCGCGCTGGCCGGCCGGGGCTAACGCGCGAACTCCTCCAGGGCGCGCTCCACGATGGCCACCAGCTGCTCGTGGTGCGCGCCCTTCCAGTAGGCGCGCCCGCAGTCCCGGCACTGGGCGAAGACGTCGTACGACCGCTGGGTCCCGCCGTGCAGCTGGTCCGCCACCTCCTCCTTGGTGGCCTCCTTCAGCAGGCCGTTGCAGGCGGTGCAGCGGGTCCAGGGCCGCAGTTCGGGGCGGAACCGGTCCAGGACGTCCCGGAGTTGGTCCTCGGGGCGGGTGCTGTAGACGTAGGCGCCCGCCCACAGTTCACGGCGCCGCAGCAGGCCACGGTCGCGGCTGAGCATGACCCGCTGTTCGGCGGCGGAGAGGGCGGCGAGGGCCGGGTCGCCGAGGTCCGTCGACTCGTAGGCGGTGTCCACGCCCAGCAGGCGCAGCCGGCGGGCGAGGGTGCCGAGGTGGACGTCGAGGAGGAAGCGGAGGGGTGCGCCGGGGACCTGCTGGGGGCGGGCGACGGGCCGTACCTCCACCGCGTCGCCGGCGGCGGGGACGTACGACGTCGGGACCTCGCGGCCGTGGACCCAGAGGGAGCCGACCTCGGTCAGTGGGACGCCGGCCGACTCGACGACGTGGCCGAGGGAGGAGACGCCGTCGGTGACGAGCGTCCGGCGCGGGCCGCGCGGCACGAACGGGGTCAGGTCGGGGGCGAACTCGACGTGGATCTCGGGACCGTTCACCCGGTCAGGATGGCATGTCGCGGGGCGCGGGGCTCAGGGGTTTCGGGTGGGCAGGCCGTGTTCCATGACGTCGAGGGCCTGGTGCATGAGGTCCTTGAGCTCGCCCTTGAAGTCGTTCTCCGCCCAGTACATGGAGACCTCCATGAGGCCGCCGATCAGGGACATCGCGTAGACCCGGACCCGGAGGTCGTCCGGCTCCAGGCCGGAGCGGTCGGCGATCGCCTCGCACAGCATGCGCCCGGTCTCCGACATGCTCTCGAACATCCGGGCGCGGACGGCGGGGACCTGGACCCCGAGATGCGCGCGCATCCTCATCATCTCGGGGTCTTCCCGGGTGGTGAGCTCGATCGCCGTCTCCATGATGTGGCGCAGCGAGTCCATCCACGGCTCGCCGGCGGGCCTGGCCCGCAGTTCCTCCAGCATCAGGGGGTCGTACTCGTCCGTGAGGACGATGTCCTCCTTGGTGGGGAAGTAGCGGAAGACGGTGGACGGCGACACCTCCGCCCGGTCGGCGATCTGCTCGATCGTGGTGGCGTCGTAGCCCTGTTCCTTGATCAGCTCATAGGTGGCCGTGCGGATCGCCTCGCGGGTCTTGATCTTCTTGCGTTCACGGAGACCGAGTCCGGGGCGGTCGGCGGGGGAGAGGGGGGATCGGGCGGCCGTCATGCCGGTCATTGTCGGGCATCCGCCTGCTCGGCGGCCATCTCCGGGGGTTCCGGCAGTGACACGCCCTCCGGCGCGGCCTGCGTGCCGGGCAGGAAGACCGCCGCCAGCAGCGCCGACACGAGCGCCGCGGCCCCGCACACCAGGAGCACCAGCCCCATGCCGTGGACGTAGGCGCTGTTCGCGGAGGCGGCCAGGTGAGCGGAGTGCGCCTGCTCGGCGACGATGTGCGCCGCGACCACCGAGTCCCCGGCGGTGTCGGCCGCCCCGGCGGGCAGCCCGGTGACGTCGAGCCGGTCCTGGAAGGTGGCGGAGAGCAGGCTGCCGAGCAGGGCGATCCCGACCGCGCCGCCGACCTGGCGCAGCGTCATGAGCAGCCCGGAGCCGCTGCCGGCCCGGTCGCGGGGCAGGGCGCCCAGGGCGCCACCCATGGCCGGCATGAGCGAGAAGCCGAAGCCGAGGCCGGTGATGGACAGCCACAGCGCGGTGAAGCCGTAGCCGGAGTCGACCGTCGTACGGCTGCCGAGGAGCGCGGCGAAGGCCAGCACCGCCAGGCCGGCGCCGACCGTGGCGCGGGCGCCGAAGCGCACGGTGGCCTGCGGGGCCGTGCGGGAGGCGACCAGGAGGCCGCCCATCATCGGCAGCAGCCTCAGGCCGGTGCCGAGGGCGTCGTTGCCGAGGACCGCCTGGAGGTAGGGCGGCAGCACGAAGAGCAGGCCGGACAGGACGAACATCACCAGGGTCGCGGCGATGGTGTTGAAGAGGAAGCCGCGGTGGGCGAGGAGCGCCATGTCGAGCATGGGGCGCTCCACCCGGCGTTCGCGCAGTACCAGGGCGGTGACGAGGGCGACGGCCGCCACGAACATCGCCAGGACCAGCGGGTCGCCCCAGCCGCGGGTGGGTGCCTCGATGATCGCGTAGACCAGGGCGCCGAGTCCGGTCGCGGTGAGCGCGGTGGAGACGGTGTCGACCTCGGGGGATGCGGGGTCGCGGGTCTCGGGGAGCAGGACGACGCAGGCGGCGATGCCGATCGCGGCCATGGGGACGTTGACCAGGAAGACCGAGCCCCACCAGAAGTGGTTCAGCAGCCAGCCGCCGATGATCGGGCCGAGCGGCAGGCCGAGCGCGGAGGCGGCGGTGACGATCGCGGTCGCCTTGGGCTGCTCGTCGGCGGCGAACAGGGTGGGCAGCACGGAGAGCGCGAGCGGGGTGACCAGGGCGGCGCCGACGCCCATCAGGGCCCGGGCCGCGATGACCCAGGTCACATCACCGGCCAGCGCGCCCGCCAGCGAGCCGGTCAGGAAGATCCCGAGTCCGACGATCAGCATCAGCCGTCGTCCGAACCGGTCGCCGAGGAGTCCGGCGGGGAGCATGAGCGCCGCGAAGACGACGACGTAGGAGTCGGCCATCCACTGCTGCTGGCCGGTGGTGGCGCCGAGGTCGGCGGCCATGGTCGGCAGGGCCACGTTGAGGATCGTCGTGTCGAAGCCGAGCGTGAGCATGCTCGCGACGAGGGCGGCCAGGGCCCACCAACGCCGTGGGTTTGGGGTGACAGTAACCATGAAATGAGAGTAACTATCAAAATCAAGGAACTGTCAATCGAAAGTCCTTACCGGCACACGAAAAATGGCCACGGCGGTAAGCCGTGGCCATGAGCGTGGAGCGGTGGAGTGGTCAGGCGTGCTGGTACGCCACCAGGGAGATCCCGACGTAGTGGACGACGAACGCGGCCAGGGTGAAGGAGTGGAAGACCTCGTGGAAGCCGAACCAGCGCGGTGACGGGTTCGGCCGCTTGATGCCGTAGATCACGCCACCCGCGCTGTAGAGCAGGCCGCCGACGATGACCAGGACCAGGACGGCGATGCCCCCGGTGCGCATGAAGTCGGGCAGGAAGAAGACGGCGGCCCAGCCCATCGCGATGTAGCAGGGGGTGTAGAGCCAGCGCGGGGCGCCGACCCAGAAGACCCGGAAGACGATCCCGGCCGCGGCCGCTCCCCAGATGCCCCACAGCAGCCACTGCCCCTTGGCGCCCGGCAGCAGGAGCATCGTGAGCGGGGTGTAGGTGCCGGCGATGATCAGGAAGATGTTGGCGTGATCGAGGCGGCGCAGCACGCCGTCCATGCGTGGGGTCCAGTTGCCCCGGTGATAGAGCGCGCTCACGCCGAACAGCAGGCAGGCCGTCAGCGCGTAGATCCCGCAGGCGATGCGTCCTCTGGCCGAGTCTGCGAGGGCGGTGAGGACCAGGCCCGCGACGAGTGCGGCCGGGAACATGCCCAGGTGCAGCCAGCCGCGGAGCTTCGGCTTGATCGGCTCGGCGAGCTGCTGCGCGTGCTGCTTGATCTGATGCGGAATGGAGGGCGCTTCGGAACCGCGGCCGGCGGCCGGCGTTCCGGTGGACGCGTCGGGGACGGGCGCTGTCATGCCTCGCATCGTACCTACGGAACCGTAAGTTACGGATCAGTGCGGACTGAGAAGCGGCCAAGAGTGGCCATCATCTCACGACGGTTGGCGGCCGGCGCGTACCGCGCAAAGAAACGGTCACTTGAACCCTAGGTGCACGCAAATAAACGCGTCGCACACAAAAGAGACGTGACGATCCCCACTCCGCTCACCTGTGAGGCCCTCTGGACATATGGGCACTCGCGTCGGATGATCAAATGAGTGCGGTCGGCACCGGATGAGCGCTGAAGATCCAGCCACGAAGCATCCGGGCCGCAGCCCCCACGGGGCCTCCAAACACAAAATCCCTCATTTAGGAGCAATCGTGGCGCGCGACAACGCGGCTCCCCCCGTCATTCCCACCCAGCATCAGGAACTGGTCTCGTGGGTGAACGAGATCGCCGAACTGACCCAGCCGGACAACGTGGTCTGGTGTGACGGATCCGAGGCCGAGTACGAGCGCCTGTGCGAGGAGCTCGTCACGAAGGGCACCTTCAAGAAGCTCGACCCGATCCAGCGCCCCAACTCGTACTACGCCGCCTCCGACCCGACCGACGTCGCGCGAGTCGAGGACCGGACCTTCATCTGCTCGGAGAAGGAGGAGGACGCGGGCCCGACCAACCACTGGAAGGACCCCGCCGAGATGCGGGAGATCTTTTCCGGCGAGAAGGGTGTTTTCCGTGGCTCGATGAAGGGCCGGACGATGTACGTCGTTCCGTTCTGCATGGGCCCGCTCGGCTCGGACCTCTCCGCGATCGGCGTCGAGATCACCGACTCCGCCTACGTCGCGGTGTCCATGCGGACGATGACCCGCATGGGACAGCCCGTCCTCGACGAGCTCGGCTCGGACGGCTTCTTCGTCAAGGCCGTGCACACGCTGGGCGCCCCGCTGGCCGAGGGCGAGGCGGACGTACCGTGGCCGTGCAACTCCACCAAGTACATCTCGCACTTCCCCGAGACCCGCGAGATCTGGTCCTACGGCTCCGGGTACGGCGGCAACGCCCTGCTCGGCAAGAAGTGCTACGCCCTGCGCATCGCGTCCGTCATGGCCCGCGACGAGGGCTGGCTGGCCGAGCACATGCTGATCCTGAAGCTCACCCCGCCGACCGGTGAGTCCAAGTACGTCGCCGCCGCCTTCCCGAGCGCCTGCGGCAAGACCAACCTCGCCATGCTGGAGCCCACCGTCTCCGGCTGGACCGTGGAGACCATAGGCGACGACATCGCCTGGATGCGCTTCGGCGAGGACGGCCGGCTGTACGCCATCAACCCCGAGGCCGGCTTCTTCGGCGTCGCGCCCGGCACGGGTGAGCACACCAACGCCAACGCGATGAAGACCCTGTGGGGCAACTCGGTCTTCACCAACGTGGCGTTGACGGACGACAACGACATCTGGTGGGAGGGCATGACGGAGGAGACCCCGGCCCACCTCACCGACTGGAAGGGCCGGGACTGGACGCCGGAGTCCGCCGAGCCCGCCGCGCACCCCAACGCCCGCTTCACCGTCCCGGCCTCGCAGTGCCCGATCATCGCGCCCGAGTGGGAGGACCCGAAGGGCGTGCCGATCTCGGCGATCCTCTTCGGCGGCCGGCGCGCCTCCGCCGTTCCGCTGGTGACCGAGTCCTTCGACTGGAACCACGGTGTCTTCCTGGGCGCCAACGTGGCCTCCGAGAAGACCGCGGCCGCCGAGGGCAAGGTCGGCGAGCTGCGCCGCGACCCGTTCGCCATGCTGCCGTTCTGCGGCTACAACATGGGCGACTACATGGGGCACTGGATCGACGTGGCCAAGGACAAGGACCAGTCCAAGCTGCCGAAGATCTACTACGTCAACTGGTTCCGCAAGAACGACGAGGGCAAGTTCGTCTGGCCCGGGTTCGGCGAGAACAGCCGGGTCCTGAAGTGGATCGTGGAGCGGCTGGACGGCAGGGCGGAGGGTGTCGAGACGCCGATAGGCGTCCTCCCGGCCAAGGGTGCCCTCGACACCAAGGGGCTCGAACTGTCCGAGTCCGACCTGGAGTTCCTGCTCACCGTCGACAAGGACGTGTGGCGTGAGGAGGCGGCGTTGATTCCCGAGCACCTCAACACGTTCGGGGATCACACGCCGAAGGAGCTGTGGGACGAGTACCGGGCGCTGGTGCAGCGGCTGGGCTGACGTCCGGCTCGTGAGGCTCCGCGGCCGGTTGGGATGTGCCCTGACCAGTGATCGTCACGGCCGGCCGCGGTGTTGTACGGCGAGGCCGCGCACAACGGCGTGCGCGGCTCGGGCCTGCCCTTGTCCTTCCGTCCGCCCCGACGGGAGGGAAGGGGCGGGCCTTCGCCGTTTTCTCAAGGTGATCGTTCTTCCAAGTAGCGCGTGTGCGTCTCCTGGCGGCGGGCCTCGGTCTCTCGCAGTGCCGTCGCCAGTCTCTCCGCCTCCTCCTGCAGCAGCGTGAGCTGGCGTTCCAGGTGGCGTTCCGGGGGTTCGGAGCCCGGGGCCATACGGGTCCACCAGCGGGTGCGTACATAGCTGTCGACCGCTTCTGGAATGTCCTGGCGGACCGTCCGGGACAGGGTGTGGACGCCCTCCGGGTCCTGGGCCAGGACCTCCGTCACCCAGCCCGGGTCCAGCAGCGCGGTCAGCACGTCGGTCAGTTCGGTGAGGCGGCCCGCGGCGGCCGGAGGGAGGTCGACCTCCGCCAGATAGGTGCCCAGCTTGTCGAAGTCGGCCCGCAGTTCCTGCAGTTGGGCCGACGGGGACGGGAAGTCCGGCAGGGGCGGTCGTTCCGGCGGGGCGATGAGCGCGCCCGCGCCGTAGAGCCCGGCCACGACCACCGGCCAGTACGGCCCGGCGACCCCCGTGAACGTCAGCACCAGGCCCGCCAGACCGCCCGCGCTTCCCGCGATGTTCTTGCGGGACTCCAGGAACCTCATGAACCTACTGGTAGCCACGGATCTCCTCGAAGGCGCCGTCCAGTGAGCCGTGTTGCGCGTCGAAGAGGCGGCCGCCGGTCAGGTCGGCGATGTGGGTCAGTTCCCTGCGGTCGGAGTCGCCGAAGAGGATCGGGAAGACGGGGGTGTCCCGCTGGGCGCCGGTCAGTGAGCGGTAGAAGGTGTCGAAGTCCTTCGGCTTGACGCCGGTCGTGTTCTCGCCGTCCGTCATCAGCACGATCGACGTGAACGTGTCGCCGCCGGTGCCGAGATGCTCGTACGCCTTCTCCAGGGAGGTGTAGATCGCGGTGTCGCCGTCGGCGGACAGCTTCGCGGTGTCCTTGCGGATCGCTTTCAGACCGGCCCGCGGATCGGCCGGGTCGACCACATGGGTCCGTACGCTCTTCACGTCCGAGCCGAAGGCCATCAGCGTCACCTCCTCCCGTTCGCGGAAGTCGCCGGTCAGGTCCGCGAGGGCCTTCTTCAGCCGGCTGAGGCGGTCGCCGTCCATCGAGCCGGAGGTGTCGAGGACGTAGACGGTGCGGGAGGGGCGGCGCAGTTCGTTCTCGTAGGAGTGCAGCAGGCCGTCGGCGACCGAACGCGTGCCGGGGAAGGCGAGTTCGCGGCGGCGGGTGGTGTCGAGGCCGGGTGCGGGAGGCACCGAGGGGATCACCGGGCGGCGGTGGGTGGCGGCGGTGATCTCGCGCTGGATCCGCGGGGTGCGCAGGGCCTCGGTCAGACGCCGGACCTCCTCACGGGTCGCCGCGTCGGTGGCGGCGAGGGAGGAGAGCGGGTAGTCGGCGGTGACCACGCCGTCCTTGGGGCGGATCACGGTCAGGCCCGGGATGCCCTTGAGGACGGACTCGTAGTTGAGGAGCGCGTCGACGTTCCCGCGCCGCTTGTAGGCCGTCGCCAGCCAGCCCGACGAACCCGACGTCAGCTTCTGCCCCTTGAAGAACTCCTTCAGACGGGGCGTCGCCTCGGCCACGTCCGCGTCGGTGAGCGCCGACTGGGCGCCGGAGAGGGCGGAGGCGACCGAGATGAGCGTGGAGAAGCCGGAGTTGGAGCGGGCCGGATCCGTCATGCCGTACGTCAGTCTGCCGTCCTGCACGGCCTTCTCCACCTGGGACCAGGTGACGTTCTCCGGTGTCCAGCCGAGCGCCCGCGCGGTGGCGGTCCGGACGCCGATGGCCACCGGGCTCGACATGACCGGCGTCTCGGAGACGACCTTCTTCGCCGCCTCCAGGCGCAGCCGCAGATAGTCGTTCGAGGACAGCCACACGGCGTCGTAGCGGCCGTCCGCCTTGCCGGAGGCCAGCAGGTTCACGGCGTCGAGAGTGCCCATGTAGGTGGGCCGGACCGTGAGGCCGATGTCCTTGCGGACCTGGTCCAGGACCGGGGCCATGTCGGCGAGTTCGCTGGAGGCGAGGACCCGCAGGGTGCCGGGCCGCGGGGCGTCGGGGTCGGTCCTGTGCGCCGAGGAGCAGGCGGTCAGCAGGACCGCCGCCGACACGACGGCGATGAGGGTCCGTCTCATGCGAGACCCCCTTCCAGCGCGCCCCGCGACCGGCTGCGCTCCAGGTAGGCGCCGGCCGACTGGAGTTCGGCCGTCAGGTTCTCGACGGTCGTCGCCATCGCCTCGGTCGCCTGGACCTTGTAGGTGTCGATCGCGTCCAGCGTCCGGTAGATCTGCTGGAACGCCGAGCGCAGGGTCTCGGCCCCCACGGCCGGGTCCGCGGCGATCCGCTGGATCTCCCCGCTCTGCGTGGACAGCATCTCCGCGTTGCCCCGGATCAGATCCTCCGTGGTCCCGCGCAGAGCGTTGACCTGCTCGACGACCTTCTTCTGGTTGTCCAGCGCGGACGCCAGCATCACCGAGATGCGCAGGGCGGACACGGTGGTCGTGGCGGCCCGGTCGACACCCTTGATCAGCTCGTCGTTGTTGCGGCGTACGACATCCATGGCGAGGTAGCCCTGCGCGCACACCGCGAGCTGGGTGAGCAGGTCCTGGTGCTTCTGCCGGACCGGGAAGAGCACGTCGGCGCGGAGACCGTCGGCCTCCTGGGCGTCCGGGATCCCGGCGACGTGCTGCTCCACGGCCGCGTCCAGGGCCTCGGTGAGCACCACGTACTCCTGCAGTTTGCCCATGGTCTCCCACAGGCGGACCCGCTCGGTCTGCAACGCGGCGTTGTCCCGGCGCAGTTCGTCCTGGCCGCCGCGCAGCGAGCCGACGATCCTGTTCAAGGTGCCTTGCGCGGAGGCGTACTTGGCGACGTGGTCGCGCAGTTTGTTCCCGCCGGGCAGCCGGGAGAGGAACTTCCGGCCCTTGTTCGCGGGCAGATCCCGCGGGTCCAGGTCCTCGACCACCCGCCGGAGTTCGACCAGCGAGCCGGCGACCTGCGACTGGGCGTCCCCGCCCTTGCTCGGCAGGCTCTTCACGGTTCGTTCCAGCATCCGGTTGGACTGCGCGGCCGCGGTCCGCATCTCTCCGGCGCCGAGTACGGTGATCTCGCCGACCTTGCCGGCGAACTCGGGCGAGCGGGCGTCCAGGGCGGCGAGACCGGCGACGTAGGCGGAGGCCTTCGCGGCCATGTCGGTACGGACGCTGTCGTCCACCGGCACGAGCCCGCCGGCCTTCTCCCGCGGCACCGGCGCGACGGCCTCGGGCGGGGTGAGCGTGAAGACGTCGTCCCCGCTCAGGGTGTGCTGACTGCCACTGTTCTGACTGGTGTTGAAGCTGGTCATGGGGTCCCCCGTGTCATCCGCGCGCCCGGCGCGCCATCTCGTGCAGCACCGCGGAGGTGGGCACGGGCGCCTGCCGGACACCGGTCAGTTCCTGCTTCAGATAGGTGGTCGCCGAGGCGAACTCGGTGGCGGTGCCCTGCGGCCGGAAACCGTGCTTCGCGGCGAGCTTGCGCAACTCCGGATCGGTGGAGAGGAGTTGGGCGAGCGCCTTGCCGTTGTCGGTGAACGGCACGACGGTGTGGTCGCTGTTGACCGTGGTGTCCGGGTAGAGCACGACGAGGTCACCGGGCTGCTGTCCGCCCGCCAGCAGCGAGGCGACCTGGGACTCGTAGACCACCACCAGCGGATTGCCGGCGCCGCTGACGAAGTCCCGGAACACCGCGTCCGAGCTGGACTGCTGGGCGCCCTGGACCTGCACGAGTTTCTTCATCAGCGGCTCGGTGCGGTCGAGGTCCGCCTTGCTCGCCACCACCCGGCCGTCGTTCGCCACGTAGGAGGCGGCGGCGAGGTAGAGGGCGCCGGAGTTGGAGGTCTCCGGGTCGGTGGAGGAGAGGAAGAGCGTGCCCGTCAACTCCCCGTACTTGCTCGCCCCCTTGAGCTGCTGCCAGGTACGGTCGTGGCGGGCGGCGTCGAGATAGGCGGCCATCTTCAGGGTGCCGCGGTGCTCGGTGTCCAGGGTCGCGAGGCCGTTGGCCGCGAGCACCTGGGCGGCGTTGCGGTGGGCCACGACGACGAGCGGCGAGTAGAAGGGGCGGGCGAGGGTGCCCTGCACCTTGTAGCGGGTGGCCAGTTCGACGGCGGGCGCCTGACTGGACGGGAACGCGAGGTCGTACCCCTTGAGGTCGAGCCCCTCCATGGCCCAGGACCCGGAGGTCTCGGCCTTCACGGTGAAACCCTTGGCGGCGAGGGCCTTCACCACAGCCGGGTCCGCGAAGTACTCCGCCTTCTCGGACCCGATCACCATGCGCACGGTCTTCGTTGCCGTGCCCTTGTCGTCCGCTTCCCGGCCCGCCACGACGGCAGCCACCACGCCGCCGATCAGCAACACCGCGAGGACGATTCCTGCGATACGTCTCACGCCGGGGAGCGTGCTCCCGGAACCCAACATTCCCCTGCTGGACGGATGAACGGAGGGTGACATGCCAGCCCCGGCCCTGCAACGCCCCGAAAGGGGCGCGGGGCTGTATCGATATGCGGCTCCGCGGCGCGGGCGCGACAAGCCACACCAACCCGCGGCCGCAAGCCGACACGACGCCCTACGGCGAAACGCACCCCGACCAACCGCACTGCACAACCCGGTGACACAAAGACCCGCGGCTCAAGCCGACGCAGTGTGTGGCGCCCGGTCCGCGCGTCGCTGCGGGTGCACGCGGACCGGGGCCGTCGGGGGAGCCCTCGTGGGGCTCAGCGGGACGCGAGTTCGCGGGGGTCGAGGGCCTCCGTGTGCGCGTCCATGCGTTCCGCGGCGAGGATCGCCGCCGCCGTGTCGGCCCTTGAGGCCGCCACGACCAGGGCGCGGCCCGCGAGGGCGTGCGCCCGCTCGTGCAGGGTGGTGAGGTCGACTTCGGCCGGGGCCACCTGCATACGCACCGGTGTCACCCCGCCTCGCAGCCGGGCCACCTGTTCCGCGAGCCGCTCGGCTGCCTCGTCCAGGTCGGCGGAGGGAGCCGCCGCATGCAGCTCGTCCGTCACGGCGAGCAGTGCGGCGAGGTGTCCCGCGAGCTGGATGTCCAGCTCCTCCTCACGGGAGCGGTGCGGAAAGTCGGAGCTCGTGCCGGCCATCGTGCTGTGGACCGACTTGGTGCGGATCGGTTCGTACATGGGATGGCCTCCAGAAGCTGTCAGGAAACCATCCTAGCTTAGATTTCGTCTAAAGTTGAGCGAATCCAAGAAGATCCCCGAATCCGTGGCGCGAAGGAGGTTTAGGGCTGGCCGTAGCCGTCCAGGAACCGCCCGATCCGCCCCACCGCGTCCCGCAGATCCGTGACCGTCGGCAGCGTCACGACCCGGAAGTGATCGGGCTCGGGCCAGTTGAACCCGGAACCCTGCACGACCATGATCTTCTCGCTGCGCAGCAGGTCCAGCACCATCCGCCGGTCGTCCTTGATCTTGAACACCTTGGGGTCGAGCCGCGGGAAGAGATACAGCGCCCCCTTCGGCCGCACGCAGCTCACCCCCGGGATCCGCGTCAGCAGCTCGTACGCCGTGTCCATCTGCTCCTTCAGCCGCCCGCCCGGCAGCACGAGGTCGTTGATGGACTGCCGCCCGCTCAGCGCGGCGACCACTCCGTGCTGTCCGGGCATGTTCGCGCACAGCCGCATGTTCGCCAGGATCGTCAGGCCCTCGATGTAGGAGTCGGCGTGCGCGCGCGGCCCGGAGATCGACATCCAGCCCACCCGGTAGCCGGCCACCCGGTAGGCCTTGGACATGCCGTTGAAGGTGAGGGTCAGCAGGTCCGGCGCGACCGCGGCGGTCGGGGTGTGCGTGGCGCCGTCGTACAGGATCTTGTCGTAGATCTCGTCCGAGCAGACGAGGAGGTTGTGGCGGCGGGCGATGTCCGTCAAGCCCTTGATCATCGCCTCGTCGTACACCGCGCCCGTCGGGTTGTTGGGGTTGATGATGACGATGGCCTTGGTGCGGTCGGTGACCTTGCGTTCGATGTCCGCGAGGTCGGGCATCCAGTCGGCCTGCTCGTCGCACCGGTAGTGGACGGCCGTACCGCCGGAGAGGGACACGGCGGCGGTCCACAGCGGATAGTCCGGGGCCGGTACGAGCACCTCGTCGCCGTCGTCCAGCAGGCCCTGCATCGCCATCACGATCAGCTCGGAGACGCCGTTGCCGATGAAGACGTGCTCGACGTCCGTCTCGATGCCCAGGGTCTGGTTGTGCATGACGACCGCGCGGCGGGCGGCCAGCAGGCCCTTCGCGTCGCCGTAGCCGTGTGCGGTGGAGACGTTGCGGAGGATGTCCTCCAGGATCTCCGGGGGGCACTCGAAGCCGAACGCCGCCGGGTTGCCGGTGTTCAGCTTGAGGATCCGATGCCCGGCCGCCTCGAGCCGCATCGCCTCCTCGAGCACCGGGCCCCGGATCTCGTAACAGACGTTGGCGAGCTTGGTCGACTGGATCACCTGCATGTCTGGGAGCTTACGGCCCGGTAACGCCTCTGGGACCGTGTTTTCCACCACGCGAGACGCCTGGGTTTGGGCTGTTATCGCCGGTAGCTGTCTCAGTGGTCCCTCCAGTCCCTAGAATGCGCGGTCATGTCCGGGTCACCTCAGCACGCGAACGGGAAGAACGGCGCCCCGCAGGATCCGCCGAACGTGTACCACCCGATCCCGGAATCGACGCCCGCGTACGAGGGCTACGCGGATCCGGCGGTCGCGCACGGCTGGCAGAACGCGTACGACCGGACGGCGGAGCTGCCCAGGGTGCCCGCGACCGACCCGGCCCTCCCCGCAGGTGGCCGGGCCGCCGCACGCCGGCGCGAGCGCGGGACGCGGGGACGGCGGCGGATGCTGGTCGCCGCGGGGGCGGCGGGCGCGCTGTCGGCGGCCGTGATCACCGCGCTGTCCCTCTCGGGCGCCTCCTCGGGGGGACCGGAGGGGAAGGACGGACGCCCGGCACCATCGGCGGACGCTGCCCCGACACCCACGGCGTCCCCGCGCGGTGCCGGAGCCTCGGCGGCCTCCGCCGGTACGCAGCCGTCCGCCCCCGCGACCGCGAGCGGGTCGACCGCCCGCGGCACGGCGACGACCGGGACGTCGGCCACCGCACCGGAGCCCTCGGCCGGAACAACCACCGCCCCCGACACCTCGGCTCCCACCACGACCACCGCGGCCCCGGGCAACTCCGGCAACCGGCAGGGCCGGGGACAGGGCGCCACGAAGCACCCCAAGTGAGGCCGGGAACCGGCCGTTCCCCAACTCCTCCGCCCCTTGGGTAGGTTCATCCTGCCGAAGGGGGAGTGCATGGAGTTCTCGCTGCTCAACGACGAACCGGTGGCCGAGTCGGAGGGCGATCGGCTCGGGTCCGGGCGGGCCGCCCGCGAGCTCGCCAAGCTGCTGTACGACTCCCGCCAGGCCACGCCGTTCACCCTGGCCGTGGACGCCGGCTGGGGCATGGGCAAGAGCAGCCTGATGAGGCTGGTCCGGGAGGAGCTGAGGGAGAAGGGCGTCGAGGCCGTCTGGTACAACGCGTGGACGTCCACTGGCGCCGACGCCCTGGAAGGGCTCATCAAGACCGTGCTGATGGGCCTCGACAAGCGTGTGATGCGACGCGCGGTGTCCAGGCTCACCGAGAAGAAGACGGTGCTCACGGCCCTGCGGGCGACGCTGACCGTGGCCGGGGCGCCGTTCGGGATGGCGGGTCTGGTCGACCGGTTCTGGCAGGAGCTCTCCGTCGACGCCAAGGCCCGCAACGACATGCGGGGCGCGCTGCGGGACCTTGCCGTCGAGTGGGCCGAGCAGACACCCCACCGCCCCCGCCGCATGCTCGTCGTGTTCATCGACGACCTCGACCGCTGCTCCGAGGAGACCGTCCTCGCCGTGTGCGAGGCGGTGAAGGTGTACCTCGACGTGCCCGGGCTGGCCTTCGTGATCGGCTGTGACCGGGCGGCGCTGGGCCCCACCGGTCTGCTGCGGGAGCTGGGACCGGCCGGATCGGCGTTCATGGAGAAGGTGTTCCAGACCAGCTACCGGCTGCCGGTGCCGGGTGCGGCGGAGATCCAGGCGTACGCCCGTCACTGCGCCGAACGTTCCGGCCTGCGCGAACTGCTGGACGACGACCTGGTACGGCTGATCGCCGACCGCTCGGCCCGCAACCCACGCCGGATCAAGCGGCTCATCAACGGCTTCGGGCTGGAGTGCGCGCTCAATCCCGTCTGGGCGCGGTTCAAGCCCGAGGCGGTGATCCGCACTCTGCTGCTCCAGCACCTGTACGCCGACTTCTACCGGCTCCTGGTCTCCGGGGACGGCACGCGGGCGCATGCGGCACGGGAGTTCCTGGAGTACGCGACGGCCCGCCGGGTGCTGAGCCAGTGGGCGCAGGTCGACGACGAGTCATGGCGTACGACGGTGGACGCGCTGACGGGACACGGACTTGCGGCCCCCTCGGCCGAGGACCGGGAGAACTGGGAGGCGGTGCTGGCCCGGCTGGAGGAGGATCTGCCGACCTCGTTCCCGGCGCTGGCCCGTGACCAGAACTTCGTGCACCTCATCGAGGAGTGGATGCGACTGCCCCAGGCCGACGAACTGCTCCAGCGGTTACGGCAGGGCGACCCCTCCCCGGTCACGGCCCGGGCGGACGACGACCCGGAGGCGGCGGGTGACGAGTACCGGGGTGTCACCGTGCTGTGGGTCGACGACTATCCGGAGCAGAACGAGACCTTCGCCGCCCGCTATCTGCGGCGGCACGGCGCCGACGTCCTGTTCGCGGAGAACGGCCGCACGGCCGAGCGGATCCTCGGCACCCATCCCGTCGACCTGCTGATCTCCGACATCACCCGGGAGACCGGCCCGGACGTCGGACTCAGGCGGGAGACGGGCCTCTTCGAGGGGCCGGCCATCTTCTTCACCGGCCGTGTCACCCCGGCCCGCGAGCAGCGCAGCCGTGAACTCGGCGCCCGGATCACGAACAAGAGCAACGAGCTCTTCCAGCACATCGACACCGCCTGTGCGGAAATCCGCCAACGCCGGTCCTGAAACCGCTCCTTGCCCCACCACCCCCCTCCCCTCACAATGCCCATGACAAAATCTGTCGCAATGAGGGGACCCCCACATGAAGAAGCCTCTCGGCGCCGTGGTCACCGCGCTGGTGCTCGCCGGATCCGGCGCTGCACCGGCGGTCGCGGCGTCCGCGCCGGCCCCGGCGGTCAAGGCGGTCAACTTCGCCGGCACCGTCTCGCTGAGCAACTGCTCCGGCTCGGTCATCCGCTTCCCGAACTCCGCGGACACCGACCCGGCGCTGGTCATGACCAACGGCCACTGCCTGGAGACCGGATTCCCCGAGCCCGGCGAGGTCATCACCGGCCAGTCCTCCAGCCGTACCTTCGGTCTGCTGAACTCGGCCGGCACCAAGGTCGCCACGCTCCGCGCCAACCAGGTCGTCTACTCGACCATGACCGACACGGACGTCACGATCTACCGCCTGACGACCACGTACTCCGCGATCAAGAGCTCCTACGGCATCAGCCCGCTCACCGTGCAGGACACCCACCCGACCGCCGGCACCGCGATCACCGTCGTGTCCGGCTACTGGAAGCGGACCTACGCCTGCAACATCGACGGGTTCGTCTACCGCCTCAAGGAGGGCGACTGGACCTGGAAGGACTCCGTCCGCTACACCTCCGCCTGCCAGACCATCGGCGGCACCTCGGGCTCCCCGGTGATCGACAACGCCACCGGCAAGGTCGTCGCCGTCAACAACACCGGCAACGAGGACGGCGAGCGCTGCACGGAGAACAACCCGTGCGAGGTCGACGCGAACGGCAACGTCACCGTCCGCGAGGGCATCAACTACGCCGAGGAGACCTACCAGATACCCGCCTGCTTCACGACCGGCAACAAGCTCAACCTCAACGCCAGTGGGTGCGTGCTGCCCAAGCCGTAGGTCAGGCCCGGGTGGCGTTCCGTCGTACGGGACTACGACGGACCGCCCGTCCCGCCAGCACGTCCGTGCGCCGACCGTCCTCGATCACGAACTTCCCGTCCACGAGGACGTGGGGAATCCCCGTCGGCAGGGTGCGCGGCTCCTCGAAGGTCGCCCCCGGCGCCACCGTCGCCGGATCGAACAGCACCAGGTCTGCCCGGTAGCCCTCACGGACCAGTCCCCGGTCGGGCAGCCGCAGCCGCGCCGCAGGGCGCGAGGTGAGGTGCGCGACGCACTCCTCCAGCGACAGCACCCCCAACTCCCGCACATAGCGGCCGAGATACTGCGGGAAGGTGCCGTAGGCCCGCGGATGCGGCTTGGTGCCCTGCAGGATGCCGTCCGAGCCGCCGGTGTGGACGCGGTGCCGCATGATCTGCCGCACGTTCTCCTCATGCCCGACGTGCTGGAGGATCGTCGAGCCCAGCCGGTCCGCGAGGAGCAGGCGACGGGCGGTGGTCCACGGGGCCTCGCCGCGCGCGTCCGCCGACTGCCGGACCGTACGGCCCACGAAGTCCGCCAGTCCCGGGTCCGTCACGCCGGAGATCTCGATCGTGTCCCACTCGATGGGCACGCCGTGACAGCCGTCCGAGCCGACGACCTCCAGGTCGTGCCGGATACGTTCGGCCGTGTCGTCGTCCTCCAGGCGCTTGAGGATCGCCTCCGGCCCGCCCTCGCTCGCCCAACTGGGCAGCATCGCCACCAGGGTTGTGCAGCCGGGGGTGTAGGGGTACGTGTCCAGGGTGATGTCCGCCCCGGACGCCAGCGCCTCGTCCAGCAGCGACAGCAGCTCGGGCGCGCGGCCCTTGTTCACGCCGAAGTTCATGGTGGCGTGGGCGAGATGCAGGGAGCAGCCCGCCTCGCGGGCCAGGGCCACCATCTCCTCGTACGCCTCCAGCGCGCCGGCCCCGTAACTGCGGTGGTGCGGGCAGTAGTAGCCGCCGTACGACGCCACCACCCGGCAGAGCTCGGTCAGTTCGCAGTCCTTGGCGTACATGCCGGGCGTGTACGTCAGCCCGGAGGACATGCCGACCGCGCCCTGCTCCATCCCCTCGGCGACCAACTGCCGCATCCGGTCCAGCTCCTGAGGCGTCGCCTCCCGGTCCTCCCAGCCGACGGCGAGCATCCGGACCGTGCCCTGCGGGACGAGATAGGCCGCGTTGACGGCGATCCCCCGGTCGAGCCGGTCCAGGTACTCGCCGACCGACCGCCAGTCGAAGTCGATGTCGTCGCCGTGGCCGTTCCAGCCGGTGATCGCGCCGCGCACCTCGGCGAGGGTGCGGTCGTCGACGGGGGCGTACGACAGCCCGTCCTGGCCCAGGACTTCGAGCGTGACCCCCTGCGCGGCCTTGGCGCTGTGGTCGGGGTCGCGCAGCAGGGCGAGGTCGCTGTGGGCGTGCATGTCGATGAAGCCGGGGGAGAGGACCAGCCCCTCGGCGTCCAGCTCCCGCATGGCCTTGGGCCGCAGGCAGCCGGCCGCGGCCGCCTCCTTGACGATCGAGACGATCGTGCCGTCGTCGATCACCACGTCCGCCCGGTACGACGGCTCACCGCTGCCGTCCACGACGTCCGCGTCCCGGATGACGAGCTCCTCCATCGCGGGCTCCCTCTAGAAGAACGTACGGATGTAGTCGACGACCGTGCCGTCCGCCTCGACCAGGGGGATCAGCTGCCACTTGTCGAAGGAGGTGCACGGGTGCGACAGCCCCATCCCCACCCAGTCTCCGACCTCCAGGTCCGCCTCGCCGGTCGTCCGCAGCCACGCGTGCTGGTCGGACAGACCGGTCACCTCGACCCCGGTGGCCGGGCGCTCGGTGCCGTCCCGGCGGACCACCTGGGCGAAGGGCAGGTCGAGGTCGTGGGCCGCGTCCCGCTTGCCCGCGTTGGCGAAGGCCTGCTCGGCGGAGGGCCGCGAGACGACCTGCGCCCAGAGCCGGAACGCCGGCTCCAGGGCGCCCTCCTCGGGCACCCGGTTGAAGGGCGTGACCTTCCGGTAGTGCCCGTCGTCGTGCGAGACATAGGCGCCCGAGCGCAGCAACTTCAGTACGGGCGAGGAGAGTTCGGGGATCTCGGCGAACACGTCGGCCACCGCGTCGAACCAGGCGCTGCCGCCCGCGCTGACGACGATCTCGTCGAGGCCGGTGAAACGCCCCGCCTTGTCGAAGTCGACGGCGAGCGCGACCAGCCGCCGCAGCCAGGCGCGCACCCGCTCCGGATCGGCCCGCGGCACCTCGCCCTCGTAGCCCGCCACCCCGACGAGCCGCAGCGTCCGCGTCCCGGCCACCGCGTCGGCGACGGCCGCGCACTCCGCCTCCGTACGGACACCGGTACGGGCGCCCTCACCGGCGCCGAACTCCACGACGACGTCCAGCGGGCGGACGGCCCCCTTGAGCGCCGCTTCCATGAGCTGGACCCCGCGCACGGAGTCGACGTAACAGACGAACCGGAAGTCCGGGTCGGCGTCCAGCTCACCGGAGATCCAGCGCAGGGCGGCGGCGTCCACGAGCTCGTTGGCGAGGAAGACCCGCCGGATCCCGAACCGGCGGGCCACCCGCACCTGGTGCGGCACCGCCAGCGTGATGCCCCAGGCGCCGCGCTCGATCTGCTGCCGGAACAGCTGCGGCGCCATGGAGGTCTTGCCGTGCGGGGCGAAGGAGAGGCCGTGGCGGACGGCGTACGTCTCCATGAGCGCGAGGTTGTGTTCCAGGCGCTCGGCGGACAGCGCGAGGACGGGGGTGGTGAAGCCGTCGGTGAAGAGGTTGCGGCGCTGGGCGGCCAGCTCGCCGACGGTCAGACCCTCGGCGTCCGGCGGGAGGCCCTTGAAGCGGTGGTCGACACGTTCCCCGGAGAGACTCGCGAGGGCTTCGGAGGGACTGTCGGCTGTCATGGAAGCCTCCCTGATCTGGCCTGTTGCAGTCTGTGCAACATCCATTGCGTACATCGCTCACCGCTGTCTAACATCTCGGCCAACGCGGGGTCAACGGAGCCGTCCCCGCATCCGATCCGGGAGCCACCACCATCGTGACCGCCAGCGGACCCAGCAGTACCGGCGACGGCGTGGACGTCGTCGCGCTCGGCGAGTCCATGGTCGCCTTCCTGCCCTCCCGCCCGGGCCGCCTCGCCGACGTCCCCTCCTTCGACCGCGCCATCGGCGGCGCCGAGTCCAACGTGGCGTGTGTCCTGGCGGCCGCCGGTCATGCCGTGCGGTGGGTGAGCAGAGTGGGCGCAGACGGCTTCGGCGACCACCTCGTCCACACCGTCGCGAGCCACGGCGTCGACGTCTCCGCCGTGCACCGGGACCCGGCCCGCCCGACCGGTGTCTACTTCCGCACGGCCGGCGACCGGGCGACCGACGCGCACGAGGTGGCGTACTACCGCGCCGGCTCGGCCGCGTCCGCGATGACCGTCGAGAACGTCGACCTGGCGGCGGTGCGGGCGGGCCGGATCCTGCACCTGTCCGGGATCACGCCGGCACTGTCCGACGGCTGCCTCGCCCTGATGCGCGAGCTGACCGCACCGCGTCCGGCGCGCCCGCTGATCTCCTTCGACGTGAACTACCGCGCCGGACTGTGGCCGCACGCGCACGGCGCGCGCGTGCTGCGGGACCTGGCCCGCCAGTCCGACCTCGTCTTCGTCGGCGAGGACGAGGCCGAGCACGCCTGGGGCGTCACGGGCGGACCGGCGGCCGTCCGGGAGGCGCTGCCCGAACCGGCGGTCCTGGTGGTCAAGCAGGGGGAGCGGGGAGCGACGGCGTTCACCGGCCCGACGACCACCTTCGTGCCCGCCCTCCACGTCGACGTCGTCGCCACCGTCGGCGCCGGTGACGCCTTCGCCGCCGGGTTCCTCTCGGCCACCCTCCGCGAACTGCCCGTGCCCGCCCGCCTCCGCCACGGCCACCTCGCGGCCGCCGCCGCCCTCACCGTCCCCGGCGACCTCGCCACACCCCCCTCCCGCGACACCGCCGACCGCCTCGCCGCCCTCGACGACGACACGTGGGGAAGACTGCGACTCGGCCCCGGCTGGACCCGAGCCGAGCAGGCCCCGGAGGAGGAACGCACCCCATGAGCCAGACCGTCGACCGAGCGCTCAGCATCCTGCCGCTGCTCGCCGAGGGCCCCGCCGACCTCGGCCAGGTGGCCGACCGCCTCGGCGTGCACAAGTCCACGGCTCTGCGCCTCCTGCGCACCCTGCACGAACACGGCATGGTCTACCGCCAGTCCGACCAGCGCTACCGCCTCGGCGCCCGCCTCATCGCCCTCGCCCAGGAGGCGATGGAGAACCTCGACATCCGCGAGATCGCCCACCCCCACCTCGTACGCCTCAACGAACAGTGCGGACACACCGTCCACCTCGCCGTGTACGAGGAGAACGAGGTGCTCTACATCGACAAGGTGGAGAGCCGCTATCCGGTGCGGATGTACTCCCGGATCGGCAAACCCGTCGCCATCACCGTCGCCGCCGTCGCCAAGCTGCTCCTCGCCGACCTGCCGGAGGCCGAGCGGCGGGCCCTGGCCGACAAGCTCGACTACCCCGCGTACACCGCCCGCTCCACCCCCAACGCCCCCGCCTTCCTCAGGGAGTTGGAGAAGGCCCGGGAGCAGGGCTGGGCCACCGACCTCGGCGGCCACGAGGAGTCCATCAACTGCGTCGCGGCCCCCGTCCGCGGCGCCGACGGCCGGGTCGTCGCCGCGATGTCGGTCTCCGCGCCCAACGTCGTCGTCACCGCCGACGAACTCCTCACCCTGCTGCCGCTGGTGCGGCGCACGGCCGACGTCATCAGCGGCGAGTACTCCGGAAGAACCCCCGTGAAGGACAGCGAAGCGAAGGACCCCGCATGACCGACAAGATCGCGCTCACCCCCAAGACCCACACCACCCCGCCCGCGAAGTTCTCCCACGGCGTCAGGAAGGGCAACATCCTCCAGGTCGCCGGACAGGTCGGCTTCCTGCCCGCCGAGGAGGGCAAGCCCCCCACGCCCGCCGGCCCCACCCTGCGCGAACAGACCCTCCAGACCCTCGCCAACGTCAAGGCGATCCTCGAGGAGGGCGGCGCGAGCTGGGACGACGTGATGATGATCCGCGTCTATCTGACGGACGTGGACCACTTCGCCGAGATGAACGACATCTACAACGCCTACTTCGAGGAGCAGGCGCTCACCGCCCCGCCCGCCGCGCGCACCACGGTCTACGTCGGCCTGCCCGCGGGTCTCCTCGTCGAGATCGACGCGCTCGCCGTCCTCGGCTGACGGCCACTCAACTCCCGCACGCAGTACACGGCACGGCACCCAGGACTTCCTGGGTGCCGTGCCGCGATCCCCCCTGCCCGAAAGCCCGATGCATTGACCCAGAGGACCCCCATGTCCCTCCCGCTCGCCGCGACCACCCCCACACAGGCCCCACCCCACACCGGTGGCCTGCTCCTCCTGATCGACGGAACCCCCGGCCTCCTCACGGTCGCCGCCCTCGGTATCGCGCTCCTCCTCTTCCTGATCATCAAGGTCAGACTGCAGCCCTTCGTCGCCCTGCTCGCCGTCTCCATAGCCGTCGGCCTGCTCGCCGGGCTCTCCGTCACCGAACTCTTCGGCACGGTCCAGCGGTCGGACGCCGTGTCCACCATCGAGTCCGGCATGGGCGGCATCCTCGGCCATGTCGCGATCATCATCGGCCTCGGCACGATGCTCGGCGCGATCCTCGAAGTAAGCGGCGGAGCAGAGGTGTTGGCGTCACGGCTGCTCGGACTGTTCGGCGAGAAACGAGCCCCCCTCGCCATGGGCCTCACGGGCCTGATCTTCGGTATCCCGGTCTTCTTCGACGTCGGCATCTTCGTCCTCGCGCCGATCGTGTACGCGGCGGCGAAGCGGGGCGGCAAGTCGATCCTGCTGTACTGCCTCCCGCTGCTCGCGGGCCTGTCCATGACCCACGCGTTCCTGCCCCCGCACCCGGGTCCCGTGGCGGCCGCCGGCCTCCTGCACGTCGATCTCGGCTGGGTCATCCTGATGGGCGTCGTCTGCGGCATCCCGGCGGTGCTCGCCGCGTGGGCCTATTCGGCGTGGATCGGCAACCGTGTCTTCGTGGCCGTACCGCAGGACATGGTGGAGGCGGCGGCGGAGGCCCGGCAGGCGGTGATCGACGAGCAGCGCGCGTCGGGCGTCGAGCCGCAGGAGAGGCCCGTGCCTCTGGGCACCGTCCTGGGCATCATCGGCACCCCGCTGATCCTGATCCTGGCCGCGACCTTCTCCTCCATCGCGCTGGACCCCTCCACGGGCCGCTCGGTGATCGAGTTCTTCGGCCACCCCTTCGTGGCGCTGACGATCGCCCTGCTCCTCGCCTACTACCTGCTGGGCATACGACGGGGCTGGTCCCGCAAGTCCCTCGAGACCGTCTCCACCGCCTCCCTCAAGCCGGTCGGCAACATCCTGCTGGTCGTCGGCGCGGGCGGGATCTTCGGCGCGGTCCTCAAGGCCAGCGGGGTCGCCCAGGCGCTCTCCGACACCTTCCACGACGTCGGCCTGCCGGTCCTGGTCCTCTCCTACCTGATCTCCCTCGTCCTGCGCGTCGCGCAGGGCTCGGCGACGGTCGCCATCGTCACCACGGCCGGCATCGTCGCGCCCCTCCTCGCGGGGGGCCACCACTCCCAGGCCTTCGTCGCCCTGGTCATCATGGCCATCTCGGCCGGCTCCATCTTCGCCTCCCACGTGAACGACGGCGGCTTCTGGATGGTCGCCAAGTACTTCGGCATCACCGAACGCGACACCCTCAGGACCTGGACGGTCCTGGAGTCGGTCCTGTCGGTGGCGGGGTTCGTGGTGGCGCTGGTGCTGAGCTGGTTCGTGTAGGCGTCTCATAACGAAGTTGGGGCTGGCTGTGTCCGACACAGGATCGTCGACCATACTGCCCGCTGTGGAGCAGCGCATAGGTTCGAGCAGTCAGCCCCTGAAGGCAGAGCCCGTGAAGGGCGCCGGGTTCGACCCGGCGTTCATCCCCGGGTTGACCTCACCCGCGGCCGAGGAGCCGGAGGACGCCACGCCCGAGGGTGGGGACGTCGAGACGGAGGAGGCGGAGACCCCGGTGGTCGGGGCCGAGACCGACGAGACCGACGCCGACTCCGGTGAGGAGGAGGTCGAGGACGGGCCCGTGTTCGAGGCTTCTGACCGGCGGGCCAGAATCGTCGCCGACCGCCGGGGCATCCGTCTCAGCCTCGACGAGGAGAAGTGCGAGTTCCGCTGGGACGAGATCGGCGCCGTCGAGACGGAGTCCCCCCGCTTCGGCAAGCGGTACACCGTCACCGTCCACACCCCGGACCGCCGTTGGTACCCGATCGAGATCGAGGCGCCGGCCCGGTCACGCTTCCAGGAGTGGGACGAGCAGCTGGACGCGGTGCTCGACGCCTACTTCGACGAGGACGCGTCGGACGCGTAGGACATCGGTCGCGCGCCCCCGGACGCCCGGGTGAGCGCGCGGCCGGCTTCGAACGACTCCCGCCGCCCGGGAGGTGCGGTGGGGGCCCGCGTCCGGCGGTGCCCGTGGCTCCGGAACTCCTCGGCGAGTACGGCGATCCGAGCGTCCTGCGGTGTACGGGGCCGCCGTTGATGGTGCCCTCGACGGCCACGCGGTTCCCGTGGCTGCAGGCGCGGTGGGGGCCCGCGTCCGGCGGTGCCCGTGGCTCCGGAACTCCTCGGCGAGTACGGCGACCCGAGCGTCCTGCGGTGTACGCAGCCGACCTTGAGGGTGCTCTCAAGGCCCGGGCGGCTCCGGACGTTCACGAGCCGTTGGCGGTTGCGGGCGGTGACTCTCCCTCGGGCCCGCGGAGTTGTCGGCGGGAGCAGCCGTGGCGGCCGGTCGACCGGCGGGGCCCGGGCCGCCGTCGTGGTCGCTTGCGTCCCTCGCGCCGGGCTGACGTGCGTCGGGCAGCCATGGGGCGAGCGCGCTGTCGACCTCGCCCGCCACGACGTCGTGGCCGAGCCGTTCGCCGAGCATCGAGCGCCGGAAGAACAGCGAACCGGCGATGCGGGCCATCAGCTGCCCGGCGTGTGCCTGGACACCGGGGCGCAGTTCACCGCGTCGGGCGGCGGCGTCGAGCGCGTGCGTGAAGTGCCGGCCGACGCGGCCGAACATGTCCTCGCGGATGCGCCGCGCGTTCTCGTCGCGCTCGGCCCGTTCGACGACGGCGGCGATGATGGACGCGGACGCCGGCTGGTCGAGCCAGTCGGCCTGCTGCTGGATCCGGGCCGTCAACTGGTCCTGCACGGGGCTGTTGTCGAAGGTGAGCAGCGGCCGGACGCTGTGGGCGAGCGCGTCGATGAGAAGGGTCTGCTGGTCGGGCCAGTGCCGGTAGACGGTGGCGCGACCGATGCCGGCCCGTTTGGCGACACCGCCGTGGGTGACGTTCTCGGGGCCGCCCTCGACGAGGAGTTCGGTGGCGGCGGCCAGGGCGGCGGCGCGGCTGCGCAGGGCGCGGGGGTCCTCATTGGTCCGGGGCATCCGGGCACCTCTTCCTCCGCCATCTTCTGAGACTGTTTGACTCACACTTGCTCTTCGATACATACTGTCTCACAGCTCGTCGGAATGCCTCCCTTGCTGATCGAGCGCGTCCGTCGCAGGTCCGCCGTGGGTCTGCCGCAGGGCCCGAGGAGACGGCTCATGCCCATGAACGAGAACGTCATCACGCTTCGCTTCACCAACCGCGCCGCCGCCTATCAGGCGCTGGGCGCGCTGAGGCACCTCAATGCCGCCGGCGCCGAGATCCACGGCGCCGTACTGGTCGAGCGCCCCGACGACGGCGCGGTGCGCGTCACCGAGGAGGCGGACGGAGAGGTCCGGCGGATCGGCGTGGCCGACGCCCGCATCGCACAGACCCCGCCCGGCGCGGCGGTCGTCCTCGCCGCGGTCGCGGAGTCCGGCACCGACACCTTGGACATGCTGGCGCTGTGGTACGGAGCCGTCCTCGAGCGCCGCCCGGTCGACGGCGTACGCGCCGGCCTGTACGCGCTGGAAGGGGGCGCCGACGAAGTCTCCGCGGTCGGGGCGCGGGTGGCGACGGGCTGGCGCGAGGGGCGGCGCGCCGGGGCGCCGGGGACACCCTCGGCGGGTGTCGCGGTACTGAGCCGGATGAGCGCCGCGTAGCCGTCGGCGCTCCATGGACGCGGGGTGGATCCCCCCTGCCCCGCAAGGTGAGGGCGGGCCCGACACGGGCCCGCCCTCACCGCTTTCCCCGGCGATGCAGGATCAGGCGTTCGGCTGCCACGGTGCGAGCGCGCCGTCGACCAGGCTGACCACGAGGTCCTTGTCGAGACGTACCCCGTGCAGGAAGCGGTAGAAGATCAGTGGGCCGACGATACGGGCGATGAGATCCGTGCCGTGTTCCTCGGCGCCCTCGCGCAGTTCGCCGCGCTCGACCGCGGCGGCCAGTGTGCGGGTGAAGTGCTCGTCGGCCTTCCCGAAGATCCCCTCGCGGATGCGCCGCGCGTCGTCGTCCCGCTCGGCCCGCTGGATGACCGTGGCGAGCACCGACACCGCGCTCGGCTGATTGAGCCGGTGGGTCATCTCCACCATCTGATGCACCAACTGCTCGCGTACGGGGCTGTCGTCGAAGGTGAGCAGGGGCTGGACGTCGTTGGCGAGCGCGTCGATGAGAAGGGTCTGCTGGTCGGGCCAGTGCCGGTAGACGGTGGCGCGACCGATGCCGGCCCGTTTGGCGACGCCGGCGTGGGTGACGTTCTCGGGGCCGCCCTCGACGAGGAGTTCGGTGGCGGCGGCCAGGGCGGCGGCGCGGCTGCGCAGGGCGCGGGGGTCGTCGTTGGTCCGGGGCATCGGAACACCTCTTTCTCGGCAGCTTGTGAGACGGACTGCCTCGCAAACCTTAACCGTCGGCCACGGCATGGATGGCCCGAGGATGTGAGACAACTTGACTCACAAACCATCTCTGATACATAATGTCTCACAGAACGAGGAAGCACATCGCAATCCACGGAGGTATCTCATGACCATGACCGCGAACGAGAACGCCGTCGCCCTTCGCTTCGCCGACCGCGCCACCGCCTACCAGGCCCTCAGTGACCTCAAGCACCTTTCGTCCCCCGCCGCCGACGTCCGCGGGGCCGTCCTGATCGAGCGCCTCGACGACGGCACCGTCCGCGTTCCCGAGGGCCTGGAGACCGCGGCCGGACGCAACACCGCCGTCGGTGGACTGGTCGGCTCGGTGGTCGGCATCCTGGGCGGACCGCTGGGCGTGCTGATGGGCTGGGGCATCGGCGCCATGATCGGCGGAGGCTACGACTTCAAGCGGGCCGGTGAGGCCACCGAGGCCGTCGGCGCCTTCACCCCCCACGTCGCTCCCGGCGGCACGGCGATCCTGGCCGAGGTCAAGGAGAGCGACACCCAGGTGCTGGACCTGCTGGCCATGCGCTACGACGCCGTCCTCGAGCGCCGCCCGGTCGACGCCGTACGCGACGAGCTGAAGGCGATGGAGGAGGCCGCCGAGCAGGTCCGCAAGGAGGAGGCGAAGGTCAGGCGGGAGCAGAAGAGGGCCGAGGTCGCGCAGAAGTTCAACCGGCTCACCGGCGGACGCCGGGAAGGCGAGGCGGCACCGGAGGAAACGCCCGCCGGGTGACGCGACACCGAGGATCCGGGCAGGCCGGGCGATCCCGTCGAGCCGGGGACCGCATCCGGGACGGTGTCCTTCTGGCCCTGCGCCGTCGTTGCGCGTCCGTGGCACCGCTTCGGCGCTGCCACGGCTCGTGCCCCCCTGCCCGGTCGGTCTGCGCGCTCGGTCGGACTCGGCCGGCGCTCCTCCGGCCGCCGGACAGGGGCGCGCGCAGTGTACGCGCGCCCGTTCCCCCGGCACGGACCTCCGGCAAAGTGCACTCGCGGGTGTGACCACGACGTGCATATATGCCGAACCGAGAGGAGAGTGAGCTTCCGTTGCCAGGGGAGGCTGGTCATGGGTGGATCAGCGCCGCGACGGGAGCGTCATCTGCCGGTCGAGACCACCAGCTTCGTCGACCGGCGCGGCGAACAGACCGCGGGCCGCGAGCTGCTCGCCAGGGCACGCCTGGTCACGCTGACCGGACCGGGCGGCGTCGGCAAGACGCGCCTGGCCGCACGCATCGCGGCCAGCGTCGAGCGCACCTTCCCCGACGGCGTCCGTTTCGTGCAGCTGGCCGGGCTGGACGACCCGGCACTCGTCCCGGTCGCCGCCGCCGACGCCCTCGGCCTGCACGACCACTCCAGCCAGCCCCCGCTGGACGCCCTCGTCGAGCAGGTGCGCGACCGGCGTCTGCTGCTCGTCCTCGACAACTGCGAACACCTCCTCCAGGCCTGCGCGGACCTGTCCGCCGCCCTGCTGCACGGCACCACCGGCGTCCGCGTCCTCGCCACCAGCCGCCACCGCCTCGGCCTGACCGAGGAACACCTGCTGGAGGTACGGCCGTTGCCGGTCCCCGCCCCGGACGGCGACCTCACCTCGGCCGACGGCTACCCCGCCCTCGCCCTGTTCGCCGACCGGGCCGCCGCCGTCGTCCCCGGCTTCCGGCTGACCGCCGCCAACCGTGCCGCCGTGGCCCGGCTGTGCCACCGCCTGGACGGCCTCCCGCTCGCCATCGAACTGGCCGCCGTCCGCATGCGCGTCCTCGGTGTCGAACAGCTCCTGGAGCGCCTCGACGACCGCTACCGCCTCCTCACCGCAGGCTCCACCACCGCCCTGCCCCGCCACCAGACGCTGCGCGCCGCCATCGACTGGAGCCACGAACTCTGCACCGAACAGGAGCAGTTGGTGTGGGCGCGGGCGTCCGTGCTGGCCGGCGGCTTCGACGCGGAGACCGCCGAGGCGGTGTGCGCGGACGGTGAGCGGGTGCGCGCGTACGAGGTGCTGGAAGCCGTCGCCGGTCTCGTCGACAAGTCCGTGCTGGGCCGGGAGGAGGGCCCCGGCGGGGTGCGCTACCGCCTGCTGGACACCCTGCGCCACTACGGCCTGGAGAAGTTACGTCGGGGAGCGGGCGAGGAGGTCGCCGCGCGGCGCCGGCAGCGGGAGTGGGTGCAGCGGCGGGCCGCCCGCTGCGAGAGCGCCTGGTTCGGGCCGGGGCAGCGGGACATCGTCGCCCGGCTCCGGGCCGACCAGGACAACCTGCGCGCCGCTCTCGACTTCAGCCTCACCGAACCCGGCGAGGCCCGTGCCGGACTGCGCCTCGCGGGCACCCTCTGGTTCTACTGGCACGCCTGCGGGGCGCCCCGCGAGGGCCGCTACTGGCTCGACCGGGCCCTGGCCGCCTGCCCCGAGCCGACCCGCGAACGGGCCCGCGCCCTGTGGATCGTGGGCCTGCTCGCCGGCTCCCAGGAGGACCTGACCTCGGGGCTGGCACGCGCCGAGGAGGCCCGGGACCTGGCCCGCTCCCTCGGCGACGAGGCCGAGGCCGTCCACGCCGAGTACGTCATCGGCGTCCTGCGCCTGTTCAACAACGACGTGCCCGGCGCCCTGGAGCACTACCGCGCCACCGTCGCCCGCGGCCGTGTCCCCGGCCAGCACCTGTCCCTGGTCGGCCTGGACCGGGTCGAACTCGCCTGTGCGCTCGGCTTCCTGGGCGAGGCGGACCAGGCCGTCGAGGTGTGCGTGGAGACCCTCCGGCTGTGCGAGGAGCACGGCGAGGAGTGGGTGCTGTCGTACGTGCTGCGGATGCTGGCCCTCGCACACACCGTGAAGGGCGAGTGGGAGCAGGCCGAGCGGCATGCCCGGGACGCCCTGCGCCGCAAACTCGCCGTCCGCGACATCATCGGCATCGGCCTCACCCTCGACCTGCTCGCCCAGACCGCCGCCCGGCGCGGGGCCGCCGAGCGCGCGGCGGTCCTGCTCGGCGGCGCCGACCGCGTCTGGGCCGACGTCGACCGGTTCCGCTGGGGCTCCCAGGCCCTCGGCGCCACCCGGCTGGAGAGCGAGTCCCGCGCCCGGGAGGCTCTCGGCAGGGCCGCGTACGAACGGTCGTACGCCCGCGGCGCGGCCCTCGGGCTCACGGCCACCGTCGGCTACGCGGTGGGGGAGCCCACCGGTGAACCCCCGCCGCAGCGGCCCGAGTCGGCGCCGGCCGAGCGGTGCGACGGCGTCCGTCTCACCCGCCGCGAGAGCGAGGTCGCCCAACTCGTCGCCCAGGGCCTGGCCAACCAGCAGATCGCCGACCGTCTCGTCATCGCCCGCCGGACCGCCGAAGGGCATGTGGAACGCATCCTCAGCAAGCTCGGCTTCAGCAACCGCAGCCAGATCGCCGCCTGGGTGACCGCCCAGCGGTGAACCGATCCCCCTCCCCACGGAGATGCCCTCCCCACGGAGATGCCCTCCCCACGGAGATGCCCTCCCCGCGGAGATCCCCTCCCCGCGGAGATCCCCTCCCACGAGATCCATTCCCCACGAGATCCGCTCCCCACGAAGGAGAACCATGACCGCTCGACCAGCCCCCACCCCGGCCCCGTTCGACCACCGCATGGGCGTCTTCGGCGCCGACGACGAGTTCGTGGCCGCCGCCGTGCCCTTCCTCACCGAGGGCCTCGGCGCCCCCGGCGAACCCCCGCCCGCGGCCATCGCCGCCCCGGCCAAGCTGGACCTCCTGCGCGACGCCCTCGGCAGCGACACCAAGGAGGTCGCGCTCATCGAGCACACCGACTGGTACACCGGATCCGCCGCCAACGCGGTCGCCCAGGGCGCCGGTTACCTCGCTGCGCAGGCCGGCCCCGGCGGCCGGGTCCACCTCCTGATGGAACCCGTCTGGGACGGCCGCGCCGGGCGCTCCGCCCGGGAGACCACCGAGTGGATCCGCTACGAGGCCCTGGCGAACCTGCTGTTCGCGCCGATGGCGACGACGGTCCTGTGCGCCTACGACACCCGTACCGCCGGTGAGGCGATCGTCGAGGCGGCCCGCCGTGCCCACCCCGGCTCGGGTGTGTACGAGGACCCGGTCCGCCTCACCGCCGAGCTGGACGCCGTGCCCCTCGCACCGCCCCCGCCGGACGCGGAACTCCTGCGGGAACCGTACGCCGACGCTGTACGCTCACGGGCGGTGGCCCGTGGTCTGACGCGGGTGGACGCCGAGCTGTTCACCGAGGCGGTGACCGCGGCACTGGGCACGCTCGGGCCCGTGACGGCCGTACGGCTGTGGGGCGAGGCGCCCGCCTGTGTGTGCGAGCTGCGCGCCGCGCGCCGGGTCGGTGACCCGCTGGCCGGGTTCGTGCCACCGCCCACCCCCGAACTGGAGCCGGAGCAGGGGCTGTGGTTCACCCGGCAGGTGTGCGCGTACGTCGACGTCCGCGACGACGAGCACGGGGCCACCGTACGGCTGCAGTACGGGTAGGGCACGGGTGGGTAGGCAGGTATGGAATCAGGTAGTCCTCCCCGTGTGCCGTGCCCGCGGGGAGGTCATCCTGTTCCGCATGCTGCAACGCTCCGGGAGCACTCGCCCGGACCCCGACCCGCATGATGCCGCGTACCCTCAACCGCCCCTGGGTGCCGGTGACCTGAGTGTCCAGTACGGCCCCTTTCCCTCGTCCGTGCGGCGGGCCCGGTCGGAGGTGCGAAGACAGCTGGAGGCGTGGGGGATCACGGACCGGGACGGCGAGGTGGTGGAGGTGGCGGAGCTGCTCGTCAGCGAGCTGGCGACCAACGCGCTGCTGCACTCCGGGGGCGGCTTCCGGCTCACCCTGTCCGCGGCCCACGGGGTGCTGCGCTGCGAGGTGAGCGACTCGGGCCGGCGTGTTCCACGGGTGCTTGACGCGGGCATGGGGGAGAGCGGGCGGGGGCTGTTCCTGGTGGAGGCACTGGCGTTGCGCTGGGGCTGGCGTCACGACGGACCGGGCAAGAGCGTGTGGTTCGAGCTCGGTACCTGCGGGGCGGACGGCTGTGGTCGGCGATAGCCGTCCGCCCGCGCGGGCTGCCGTTCGGCCCGTTACTGCCACCACTTGGGGCTGAGGGCGATCGCCCTCAGCTGCTTCATGGTCAGCGCGGGGGTCTTGCGGGTCGCGGGGGTGTCCTGGGCACCGGAGTTGAAGGCGCTGATCACCACGCGCCGCCCGTCCTTGCGCAGGGTGTCGACGGTCCACCACACGACACCCGCGCCGCCCTTCTCGCCGGGCCGCTGGTGCAGGGCGACCTTCGTCCCGTCGGGCAGCGTCTCGGAGTCGGAGCCGAACAGCTCGGCCCCCACATCCGACATGTCGGCCTGGACGTTGACCTGGACGAGGCTCCTGCCCTTGCCGTCGTCCAGGACGAGGTAGCCGAAGCCGGTGTCCTGGCCGCTGTCCTCGGACACCGTGAACTTCCCCGCGGGCAGCAGACTCCTGAGCATCGGGGCGACGGACACCGTGCTCCGGGAGGCGGTCGCCGTCGGCTCGGCGGCCGGCGCGCTCGCGCCCCGCGGGATCGCGTCGACGGCGTCCCGCCAGGCGCCGGCCGCCGCCAGCTGCCTCAACTGCGCGGCGGACAAGGGAGGTTCGGGCCGGGTGACGGGCGAATTCTTCTCCGCCGCCGCGTTCCATTCGCCGACGCTGATGTGCCGGCCCTCGGGCGTGACGAGTTCGGCGGTCCAGTACTTGGTGTCGACGCGGCGGTCCGGATACTCGTACCCCTGCAGCACCATCACCACCGAGCCGTCCGGCAGCCGGGTCGTGCCGCACGCGTCGTAGTGCACATACGCCTTGCCCGGGCACTCGGTGGTCTGCCGTGCCTCGTCGCCGCCCGGCTCGATCCGGTCGAGGCCCACCTCGATCGCGGCCGCGCCCTTCCCGTCGTCGTACACGAGGTGCACGAACGGTCCCGGCTTCTCGTTCGTGCCGCGCGCCCGCGCCTGGCTGAACTTGCCTTGTGGGAGCAGCTTTTCGAGGGTGCGGATCAGCTGGTGGGCGGAGACGGGGGCGGGGGCCGGCTCGGGGGTGTGCCGGGAGGTGCCGACCGTGGCGGTGGCCCGCGGCGAGGATCCGCCAGCCGGCAGGAGCAGCGCCCCGCCCACCCCGACGAGCGCGAGGGAGGCGGCGCCGCCCACGACGGCGGCCCGGCGCCGCAGCAGACGCCGGCGGCCGATGCGGACACCGGCGGCGACGAGTTCGGCCCGGTCGGTCGCGAAGGCGCTGCCCGCCTCGTGCAGTTCGGCGGTGAGCCGGTCTTCGAAGGGATCGCTGTGCTGTTCGACGGGCATGGGGGTCCACCGTTTCGCTGAGGGTTGAAGTGAGGTGGGTGGGTTGAAGTGAGGCGGGTCAGGGGCGCGCGTACTCGCCGAGGTCCTCGCCGAGCAGCTCGCGCAGCCGCCCCAGCGCCCGCACGCAGCGCGTCCGTACGGCGGCCGAGCTGGCGTTCATGACGTCGGCGGTCTCCTCGACGGAACGGTCCTCCCAGTACCGCAGGACGACCACGGCCCGGTCCTTGGCGGCCAGCCGGGCGAGCGCCTCCAGCAGCGTCAGCCGCAGCGAGGGGTCCCCGTCGGGGGCGCCGTCGGGCAGCTCGGGCAGTGTGTCGGTGGTCTGCTCGGTGCTGCTGCGCCGCCGCTGATGGGCGAGGAAGGTCCGGGTGAGCACGGTCTGGGCGTAGGCCGCGGGGTTGCCCACCCGGGACACCCGTCCCCATCTGACGTAGAGCCGGCCGAGGGTCTCCTGCACCAGGTCCTCGGCGAGATGCGTGTCCCCGGCGGTCAGCAGACAGGCGGAGCGGTACAGATGCCCGGCGCGGGCGGCCGCGAACTCGGCGTACTCGTCCGCACGTGCCTGTCTCATACCGTCTTCCCCCTGCCGCGGCGCCGCTCTCACTTCATTGATGCGGTGGCACCGGGGAAATGTTTCACACGGGATCGACGAACAGGACCGACGAACGGGACCGATAAGGTGCACCGCCCGCCCGATCACCGTGACCGCCCCTCGCGACGGAGGCCGCATGACCAGCCCACCCAGCCCACCGCCCTCACCCGGCTTCGGCCCGCCCCCGCCGCCGCACGCCTTCTCTCAGCAACCACCCCCGCCCGCACCGGAGTTCCTGGCGGTCGACCGCGACTACTCGATCCTGGTCGACTCCGCCGGTGTCGCCTTCGACGACCACGGTCTGTCCGTCGATTTCGGCTGGCACGAGATCCGCAGCGTCCACTACAAAGCCGGCCCCTCCGGTAAGACCCTCATGGTCGCCGTGATCCACGTCGACGGCACGTTCTACGAATGTGCCGTCGACGCGAAACGCCGGGAGGGGGTCCAGGAGTGGTTCGCACAACTGGCCTTCGTGCTCGGGTACTACCGCCCCATGGGCTGAACGAGGTCCCTACGGCAGCGCGTGCACATGTGGTCCGACCGAGCCCGACCACGAACCGCCCGCGGCCGCGTCCCAGTTGGTGGACCAGGTCATCGCGCCCCGCAGGTCGGGATACGTCTTCGACGGCTTGAAGGAACCGCAGTTCGTGCCCTTCGTCAGGCAGTCGAGGGCGTTGTTCACGACCGTCGGGGAGACGTATCCGCTGCCCGCGGCGCTGGTCGAGGCGGGCAGACCCAGGCCCACCTGGGACGGGGAGAGGCCGCCCTCGAGCTGGATGCAGGCGAGCGCGGTGAGGAAGTCCACCGAGCCCTGTGAGTAGACCTTGCCGTCGCAGCCCAGCATGGAACCGCTGTTGTAGTACTGGGTGTTGACGACGGTCAGGATGTCCTTGACGTTCAGCGCGGTCTGGAAGTAGCCGGCCGACGTCGACTGCATGTCGATGGTCTGCGGGGCCATGGTGATGACGAGGGACGAGCCGGCCTTCGCCGACAGGGACCGCAGCGCCTGGGACATGTACGTCGGGTTGAGGCCGTTCTCCAGGTCGATGTCGACGCCGTCGAAGCCGTACGTCTGCATCAGCGAGTACACCGAGTTGGCGAAGTTCGTCGCCGAGGCGGAGTCGCTCACCGACACCGTGCCGTTCTGCCCGCCGACCGAGACGACCACCTTCTTGCCGGCCGCGTGCTTCGCCGCGATGTCCGACTTGAACTGGTCGACGGTGTAACCGCCGAGCCCCGCCGAGTCGAGCGTGAAGCTCACCGCACCCGGGGTGGACGTCGCGTCCGCGAACGCCACCGCGATGATGTCGTACTGGGCGGAGACGTCCGAGATCTTCTGGACCGTGGCGCCGTTGTTGAAGTTCTGCCAGTACCCGGTCACCGCGTGCCTGGGGAGCGAGCCCCCGCCCGTGCCGGTGGTCGCCGTCGTGCCCGTGACCGCCGCCGACTTCGCCGACTCACCCGCCGAGTTGGTCGCGGTGACCTGGAAGGAGTACGAGGTGGCGGCCGCGAGCCCGGTCACGGTCGCCGAGGCGCCGGTCACCGCGGTCACCTTCGTGCCGTTGCGGTAGACGTTGTAGCCGGTGGCGCCCGAGACCGCGTTCCAGGACAGGGACACCGACGAGGACGTCGTACCCGAGACCGCGAGGCCGGACGGCGTCGCCGGGATGGTCGGGGCCGGGTCGCCGCCCCCGCCGCCGTCCGGGCCGAGGACGGACACGTCGTCGGCGTAATAGGCCGCCTGTCCGTACCAGCCGTGGGTGTAGACCGTGACGGACGTCGTGGCCGCGCCCGTCGTGAAGCTGGTCGTCAGCTGCTTCCACGAGGACGAGTCCGGCGTCCAGGTCGACACGTCGGTCGTGCCCGTGCCCGTGACGCCCAGGAAGGCGTAGCCGCCCTGCACCCAGGCGCTGAGCGAGTACGTCGAGTTCGGTTTCACGGCCACGGTCTGGGAGCACTGCGCATTGTCCTGCCCGGCAGGCGTCGCCTTCAGCGCGGCCGAGCCGCCGTGCACCGGGGAGGAGACCGTCGTACCGCTGCCGGCGGAACAGGTCCAGTTGCTCAGGCCGGACTCGAAACCGGCGTTCTTCGCGTTGTTGACGTCCGCTGCGGACGCCTGGCCCGCTCCCGCGAGGGACAGGGCGAGGGCGGCGGTGACGGCTGAGGACCAGAGCCGTGTCGATCGTCTCAGTGGGGACATGACAATAAGTTGGTCCAGACCAATCCGGCTGTCAAGAGGTCCAGACCAACTCGGCCACCCGGCGCCGGATCGCTTCGGCGTCGGCGAGATGCTCAACCTGCCCCGTTTTGACGTGTCTTGTGAAACGGCAGTTGCCCATCAGCTACAGAAACGCTGTTCTCCGGTCACAGAGGCGTGGATACAGTGCTGAGGTAGTCACGCAGTGAAGTCATATCGGTGTACCGGAGTAACCCCGCCCCGGTGGGCCGACGGCGTAACACGGGGAGCTGCGCGTGCCAACTGCCATTGCCGTGACCAGTGCCGACATGGCGCTGCCGCCGCTGGACGAACGGACCCTGCCCGCCGTCGTCCTGCCGGACCTTGACCGACAGCCGCTCGACCAGGCGCTGTCCGCCGTCCAGGCCCTCGTCGACCAGCACGGGCATCTCGTCGTCGTGTCCTCGCGCGCCGCCCCGCCCGGAGTGGAACGCCGGCTGCACACCATCCGCTCGCTCCTGGAGAGCGACCGTATCGCCCTGTTCCGGCCCGATCTGCCCCCGCTCGGACTGGCCGTCCTGGCACGGCAGTTGCGGCAGCTGGCGTCCTGCGACCTCTCCCCGGGCGTCCTGGCCTCCGCGGGCCGGCTGCTCACCCACTACATCCACGCGGGCGCGCTGCTCGGCTCCGTGGCGCGCCTGGACCGCGTCCCCGTGGGCCTGAAATCCCACGCCAAGTCCTGGGTCCCCGGCAGTCACTTCGCGGTCCTCGCGCATCCCGAGCCGCAGTTGGTGAAGCTCGGCCCCGCGGCCGCCCTGGCGGGACCGGAGTTCGGCACCTGGATGCTGGTCGGCAAGGGCCAGCTCCAGTCGGACTGGGTGAGCGCGACGCTGGCCAAGCAGTGGAACGTGCAGGGACTGAGGGAGACCGTCCCGCCCGCCGAGTCGGCGACCTGGTGGGGGACGAACAAGCTGGTCGAGTTCGCGACCTTCCTCCCCGACCTCTCGGTCCTCTACCAGCTCGTGACGTCCGTCCGGCAGAGCAGCTGCCACTGGTGCGGCATCGACGTCATCGGCGACCGCTGCGTGTTCTGCTCCGCCACGCCACCGCTGCTGGAGAACCAGCTCCCGGCCGGGTGAGTCCCGAACGCCCCCCGCACCGCCCGCCCGATCCCATTCCGCTCGACCGATATCCCCAATGAGGTTGTACGGCTCATGAACTCCCGTCAGCGCCGCGGCGTGCTCCTCCTGCTCCTGTCGGTCCTGTGCGCCCTCGGCGCGTTCGCCGGCGTCCTGTCCGTCATCAGTGACGTGAAGTCCAAGGTCGGCCCCGAGGTCACCGCGTACCAGGTGAAGGACAACATCGCGCCGTACACCCAGCTGGACGCGGACCAGTTCGAGAAGATCAAGATGCCGAAACGGTGGCTGTCGCACAACGCGATCACCGATCTCGGCGCCCTCCAGGGCAAGATCGCCGTCACCACGCTGCGGGCCGGGTCCCTGCTGCAGAGCGACATGATCGTCGACCAGCCCGCTCTGCAGCCGGGTCAGCAGGAGGTCGCCATCATGATCGACGCGGCGACCGGTGTGGCGGGCAAGATCAAGCCGGGTTCGACGGTCAACGTGTACGCCACCTTCGCGGGCCAGCGGGAGGGTGATCCCGCCCAGTCCAAGATCATCGTAACGAACGCGAAGGTCCTGGACGTGGGCGAGATCAAGGCACTGGACCCCTCCGCGAGCGACAAGAACAACCAGCAGCCCACCGACGAGGTCCCCATCACCTTCGCCCTCTCCACCCTCGACGCCCAGCGCATCACCTACGCCGAGTCGTTCGCCCAGCGGGTCCGGCTCGCCCTGGTGGCGCCGGGCGGCAGCACCACGGTCCCCGACAAGGACCGGACGTACCAGCTCGCGAAGGACAAGTGAGAGGCCCCCATGCCCACCAGGATCCTCCCGGCAGTCGGGGACGCGGACGCGGTGCGTTCCATCACGACGCTGCTCAGCCAGCTCCCGGACGCCGAGCCGGTGGCCCCGGTCGTCGACTCCACCCAGCTCGTCGACACCCTGGCCCGGCTGGCCGCCGAGTCCATCGACGAACTCCCCGAGGTCGTGGTCGTCCACGAGCGCATCGGCCCCGTCCCCGCCCTGGAACTCATCCGCGAAGTGGCCCTGCGCTTCCCGGCGGTGGGCGTCATCCTCGTCACCTCGGACGCGAGCCCGGGACTCTTCCAGGCCGCGATGGACTACGGCGCACGCGGGCTGGTCGCCCTCCCGCTGAGCTACGAGGAGCTGGCGAGCCGCGTCCAGGCGGTCGCCCAGTGGTCGGTGGGCGTACGGCGCCATCTGGGCGCCGGCGGCGACGTGTTCACCGGCGTCGGCGGCACCGTGGTCACCGTCAGTGGCGCGAAGGGCGGGGTGGGAGCCACCCTGACCGCGATCCAACTGGCGCTGGCCGCCCAGGCCTCGGGCCGGAGCACGGCCCTGGTGGACATGGACCTGCAGACCGGGGACGTGGCGTCCTACCTCGACGTCCAGTTCCGCCGCTCGGTCGTCGACCTGGCCGCGATCACGGACATCTCGCCCCGGGTGCTGGCCGACGCCGTCTACCGGCACGACACGGGGATCGCCCTGCTCCTCGCGCCGGGCGAGGGCGAGCGGGGCGAGGAGGTCACGGACCGGGGCGCGCGGCAGATCGTCAGCGCGCTGCGGTCACGGTACGAGGTCGTGGTCATCGACTGCGGGGCGCAGCTCAGCGGGGCGGGCGCGGCCGCCGTAGAGATGGCGGACATGGCCCTGCTCGTCACCACCCCGGACGTGATCGCGGTCCGTGGCGCCAAGCGGGCGGTACGGATGTGGGACCGGCTGCAGATCCGCAAGGCCGAGGAGACGACCGTGGTCGTCAACCGGCACAGCCGGGCCACCGAGATCCAGCCGCAGCTGATCCAGAAGATCACCGGCACCGCGGTGGCGGGGACCGTGATCCCGGCCAACTTCAAGGAGCTGCAGGGCGCGGTGGACGCGGGCCGGGTCCATGAACTGGACAGCAGGGGCGTGGTGAAGCAGGCGCTCTGGTCGCTGGCCGGGGAGTTGGGGCTGGTCAAGGCGGCCGAGGCGGCTCACCGGGGCGGCGGGCGGTTCCGGGGCGACCGGGGCGCGGTGAGCTTCCGGCGCCGGAGGGAGGGCGGGGGATGAGGAGGCCCGGGGCCGTGCGGAGAGGGGACAGCGGTCAGGTCGCCATCGAGTTCCTCGGCATGACCCCGCTGATCATCGTGACGCTGGTGGTGCTGTGGCAGCTCGTGCTGGTGGGATACGCGTACACGCTCGCGGGGAATGCTGCGGACGAAGGGGTACGGGCGGCAACGGCCGCTCCCCGGGGGGAGCGCTTCGGCGTGTGCGAGCAGGCGGCGCTGAAGGACCTCTCGGCGTCCTGGCGGGGAGGGACCACGGTGGACCAGTGCGGCGGCACCGGCTTCGTGACCGCGGACGTGTCCATACGGGTCCCCCTGCTCTTCCCGGGCGCGGTCTCCGTCCCCATCACCGTGCACGGACACGCGGGCGCGGTGGAGGAGGTGAAGGACTGAGATGCCCTACGACCGCACACGTCGCGACCGGGGCCAAGTGGCCATCGAGTACCTCGGGTTCATCCCGGTGCTGCTGCTCGTCGCCCTCGCCGGCATCCAGCTCGGCCTCGTCGCCTACGCCGCCCAGCAGGCCGGCACGGCGGCCCGGGCGGGTGCCCGTGCCGCCTCGCTGCGCCAGGACGCGGGCGCGGCCTGCGCGGACGCCGTCAGCAGCCGGCTGACGGTGCGGTGTTCCCCCGCGATGGGGAGCGACTCGGTGACCGTGACCGCCTCCGTGCGCATCCCGAAACTCTTCCCCGGACTGGGGGACTACCAGGCCAGCAAGACCGCCACCATGCCGCTCGACCACTGAGGCACGCGAGGAGCACGCACCATGAGCCTGCGGGCACGTATCAACTCCCCCGAGGAGAACGGCCATCGGGGCGAGGATGGCCATATGGTCGCCTCGTACCGGGCCAAGCTCCTGGAGGAGATCGACCTCGCGGAGATGTCCTCGCTGGCCGCCGCCGAACGTCGGGCCCGGCTCGAGCGGGTCCTCGGGCACATCATCAGCCGCGAGGGCCCGGTGCTCTCCACGGTGGAACGCTCCCAGCTGATCCGGCGGGTGGTGGACGAGGCACTGGGCCTCGGCATCCTGGAGCCGCTCCTCGAAGACGCGTCCATCACCGAGATCATGGTGAACGGACCCGACGCGATCTTCGTCGAACGGGGCGGCCGGGTGGAGCAGCTGCCGATCCGCTTCGCCTCCCACGACCAGCTGATGCAGACGATCGAACGCATCGTCTCCACGGTCAACCGGCGGGTCGACGAGTCGAACCCGATGGTCGACGCCCGTCTCCCCTCCGGCGAGCGCGTCAACGTGATCATCCCGCCACTGTCCCTGACCGGCGCGACCCTCACCATTCGGCGCTTCCCCCGCTCCTTCACGCTCCAGGAGATGATCGGCTTCGGCTCGCTCGACGAGCACATCCTGTTCCTGCTCGCGGGCCTGGTGCAGGCGAAGTTCAACATCATCGTCTCCGGCGCCACCGGCACCGGCAAGACCACCCTCCTCAACGCCCTCTCCGGCCTGATCCCGGAGGGCGAACGCATCATCACCATCGAGGACTCCGCCGAACTCCAGCTCCAGCAGTCCCACGTCATCCGGCTGGAGTCCCGCCCCCCGAACGTCGAGGGCAAGGGCCAGATCACCATCCGCGACCTGGTCCGCAACTCCCTGCGTATGCGGCCCGACCGCATCGTCGTCGGTGAGGTCCGCGGCGGTGAGTCCCTCGACATGCTCCAGGCGATGTCGACGGGCCACGACGGCTCACTCGCCACCGTGCACGCCAACAGCGCCGAGGACGCGCTGATGCGCCTGCAGACCCTCGCCTCCATGTCCGACGTCGAAGTCCCCTTCATCGCCCTGCACGACCAGATCAACAGCGCCGTCGACGTCATCATCCAGCTCACCCGCTTCGCCGACGGCGCCCGCCGCGTCACCGAGATCGCCCTGCTCGACAGCCACGGCGGGGAGCCGTACCGCCTCGCCACCGTGGCCCGGTTCAACGCCCAGCCCATGGCCCCGGACGGCCGGATCTACGGCGCCTTCCAGCACTTCCCGCTCACCCGCCGCACCGCCGACCGCCTCTACATGTCCAACCAGCCCATCCCCCAGGCCTTCGGCGTCGCCCGGTCCGCGGACGAGCTGGCCACCCGAGAAGCCAGGTAGGTGCCGTCCCATGGATCTGCAGAACCTCGTCACCCTCACCACCGGCATCACCCTGCTGACCTGCGTCCTGGCCGTCGTGGGCGTGCACAGCTACGCCACCGGCAGGGCCGAACGGGCCGCGCTCGTCGAACGGCTCGCGCACACCGGCCAGATCCCGGCCGGCGGCCGTGCGCGCCGCTTCCGCACCCTCGACCGCCGGCTGCGCCGCACCAGGCTCGGCAAGAAGCTGGAGCTGCGGCTCGCCGCCACCGGCCTCGACGTCACCCCCGGCGAGTTCTTCGCCTACATGCTCGCCACCGTCGCCGGCCTGTGGCTCATCGGCCAGGCCTCCCTCGCCCCCTTCTTCGGCCCGCTCGCCGGGCTGCTGGGCGTCGGTGTGGCCGTGCAGTTCCTCAACTGGCAGCGTCAGAAACGCATCGAGAAGTTCATCAACCAACTCCCCGAACTCGCTCGCATCCTGGCCAACGCGACCCAGGCCGGACTGGCCCTGCGGACGGCGATCGGGATGGCCGCGGAGGAGCTTGAGGCACCGGCCGGCGAGGAACTGGGCAAGGTAGCCGACCAGTTGGCGATCGGCCAGTCCATGGACGAGGCGCTCGGCGACCTCGCCGACCGGCTGCCCTCGCGCGAACTGGTCGTCCTCGTCACCACGTTGGTGCTGTCCAACCGGGCCGGCGGACAGGTCGTCGGCGCGCTGCGCAACCTCACGGAGACGCTGGAGGAGCGCAAGGAGACCCGGCGCGAAATCCGCACCCAGCTCTCCCAGGTCACCATGACCTCGTACGCCGTCCCCGCCCTGGGTGTGGGCGCCCTGTTCCTCATGAACGGGGTCAAGGACGGTGCCCTGGACCGGATGACCGGATCACCCGTCGGCCAGGCCTGCGTGATCATCGCCTTCGCGCTCTACGCCGTCGGCTTCGTCCTCATCCGCCGTATGTCCCGCATCGACGTCTGACCCGTCCGACAGTTCTCCGCCGAGGGGAGGAAGAAAATGGCACTTCTGCTCGCGGCCGTCATGGGCCTGAGCGTCTGGGGCGTCTTCGCCGGGATCCGCATGTACCGCGCGGAGGCCAAACTGCCCGGTGACCTGGTGCTCGCCCTGGAGGTGGGCGCCACCCGCACCGGTGCGGTCGACTCGCTCATCGACCGGCTCGGCATGCGGTACGCGCCCGCCGTCCTGCGCCTGATGGGCCCCACCCTGGTCGCCAAGTACCGCCGCAAGATCGACCTCGCGGGCAACCCCGGCGGCCTGACCATCGACCGCTACGCCGCCCGCCGCGCGGTCTACGGCTTCCTCGGCGCCGTCGGCTTCCTGGTCTTCCTGATGCGGGGCCAGTACCTCGTGGCCCTTCTCCTGCTCGCCTTCGGCGCGTTGTGGACCGAGGTCGGCATCTGGGCGGCGATCCGCATCCGCAAGGACGTGATCGAGCGGACCCTGCCCGACTTCCTGGACGTGCTCGCCGTCGTCGTCAGCGCGGGCCTCGGCTTCCGTCAGGCCCTGGACCGGGTGGCCTCCCGCTACGAGGGCCCGTGGGCCGACGAACTCCGCATCACCCTGCGCCAGATGGACCTCGGCATGAGCCGCCGCCAGGCCTTCGCCGAACTGCGGCGGCGCAACGACTCCGAGCAGGTGGCGATGTTCGTGACGGCGCTGCAGCAGGGCGAGGAGCTGGGCGCCCCGATCGTCGACACCCTGGTCTCCCTGGCCAAGGACATGCGCCGTACGGACGCCCAGAACGCCCGCCGCAAGGCCGCGCGTGCCGTCCCGCGGGCCACGCTGATGATCACCACGTTCATGGTGCCGGCCACCCTGCTCCTGCTCGGTGCGGGTCTGCTGCTGGGCTCGGGCACCGACTTCGGCACGATCACGGGCAAGTAGCGGGGGAGGGCGCGGACATGGCGACGACGAGGGAGGCCACCGGGCTGCTGTGGCGGCGGCCGAGGACGCCGGAGATCACCACCCCGCCGGCCGGCACGGTCCTGCCGGACCACGTGCGCACCGGCGCGCCCGACATCCCCGTCACCTCGGTGACCCCCGCGCTGCCGCCGGGATGGGCCCCGGCGAACGCCTCCCCCCTGCCCGGCGTGCCCCGCCAGGCCACTCGCGCGGACCGCGAGCCGCGGACGCCACAGGAACCGGTCGCCGCGGCACCCGTACCCGCCACCGAAGGCCGCCGCCGCAAGGCCCCCGAGGCCCCGACGCTGCCCATCCAGCTCAACGCCCTCCAGGCCATGTGCCGACAGGTTTTCGGCTTCCGTCTGGCCATGATCAGCCTCGCGGCCCCGGCGGCCCTGCTCAACGCGTCCCCCGGCCTGGCGACCCGCCTCGTCGGCGCCGCGGTCGTCGTCACGTTCATGGGCTCCTACGTCCTCTTCCGCGACTGGGAGCGCTTCGGCCCGCTCCTGCTGCGCCACCCGGCCCTGCTCGTCGTGGACACCCTCTTCGGCTTCCTGCTGCTGGTCTCCGCGGGCCCCGACACGACCCTCGCCTACGTCGGCGTCTGCACCCCGCTGCTGGCCGGCATCGTCTACAGCTGGCGCGGCGCGGCCTGCTTCGCCTCGCTGCAGTCGCTGATCCTGCTGATGGTCTACGCGACGAGGAAGGACCTGCACGGCAACCTGGCCGAGGCACTGCTGCTGCCCGGCCTCTGCGTGATCGCGGGCGCGGTCGGTTCCTCTCTCCGTGGCCTGATGCTCCGCTTCGGCTCCGCCACCCAGGCCCTGACCAAGGTCCAGGCCCGGCTGGCGGTCACCGAGGCGGTCAGCGCCGAACGCGCCCGGCTGGCCCGCGAGATGCACGACTCGGTCGCCAAGACCCTGCACGGCGTGGCCCTCGCCGCCGACGGCCTGGCCGGCTCGGCCGGCACCGAACGCATGGACCCGGCCCTGGTCAGGCAGCAGGCGGAACTGGTGGCCCGCTCGGCCCGCCGCGCCGCGTCCGAGGCCCGCGAACTCCTCACCGACCTGCGCCGCGAGAACGACCCGGACCACGGCACGGACGTCCTCGTCGAACTGGCCGCCCGCACCCGCGACTTCAGCACCCGCACCGGCCTGCGGGCGGCCTATCGCCCGATCGGAGAACACGCCGTACCCCCCGTCCCGCCCGCCGTCGCCCGCCAACTCCTCACCATCGCCACCGAGGCCATGGAGAACGCCCACCGCCACGCCGACCCGACCCGGGTGGAGGTCAACGCGGGCGTCCACGACGGCCTGCTGCGCATCAGCGTCTACGACGACGGCAAGGGCCTCCCAGCCGGTACGACCCTCGAACAGCTCCGCCGCGCGGGCCACTTCGGCCTGGTCGGCATGGTCGAGCGGGCCGCCTCGGTGGGCGCCCGCATCCGCATCGGCCGCGGCGGCCGCCCGACGGGCACGGAGGTCCGCCTGGAACTGCCGCTGGCCGCACTGACGACGGAGACCGCGTGAGTACGACCGAGTACGACCGAGTAGGACGAAGCGCGACCGAGTAGCACCGAGTAGGACGTCCAAGTCCCCCCACATCCACGAGAGGAGGCCGCAGATGCCGGAACAGACCTTCCCCCACCCCGGCGCGCCGCAGCCGAACCCGTTCCAGGAACGCCCGGTCCCCGCACCGTTGAAGGTCGTCGTCGCGGACGACAACCCCGTGGTCCGCGCGGGCCTCACCGCCCTGCTCTCCGGCCGCGAGGACATCACGGTCGTGGCGGAAGCGGCGGACGGCCGCGAGGCATACGAGGCGGCCCGTCGACACCGCCCCGACATCGTCCTCCTGGACGTCCGGATGCCCGGCGTGGACGGCATCTCGGCCCTTCCGTACCTGGTGCCGATCGCGCCGGTCGTGATGCTCACGTACAGCAGGGAGTCGGAGATCGTCCAGGAGGCGCTGCGCCGGGGCGCGGTGGGCTACCTGGTCCACGGTGAGTTCACGGCGGACGAACTGGTCTCGGCGGTACGGGACATCAGACAGGGCCGTCCCCACCTCACGGCGACGGCGACGGGGGCACTGCTGGCGCAACTGCGCGAGACACGCCCGACGTCGGCGGAACCGTTGCCGGAGGGCCTGGGAAGTGCGACTGCATACACTGACACACCCTCATTCCCCTTGCCGTACAGCAATCCACCCAAAGCCTCTTCGCAAACGCAACCATCTGTGGCACAGTTGAGGAAGCGCTACCAACTCAGCACGAGGGAGGCGGAGATCATGGACCTCATCGCGTCCGGCATGACCAACCAGCAGATCGCCGCCACGTGCTTCATCAGCGAGAAGACGGTCAAGAACCACATCAACCGCATCTTCGCCAAGCTCCACAGCACCAGCCGCGCCGAGGCGGCGGCCAAGTGGCTCGGCACGGCGCCCGGTTCGGGCCGAGGGCTGGGGTGAGCGGCCGTGCCGGAATGGGGGAGCGCCTGGGTCCGGGATTGGGCCCGCGATTGGGCCCTGGGGCCCTCTGGTGAGCGGGGTACCGCGGCGTACGGTTCCGGCGTCGGAAGCGAACCCGGAGGGGACCACCATGAGCGACCTGATGCTGAAGAAGGCCGTGGCGGCCAAGGTGCGTGTGAACGGCTGGAAGAACACGACGGTCGAGGCCATGCAGCGTCGCGCCGCCGACAAGGGGCAGACCGCGGTGGAGTATCTGGGGATCATCGCGGTGGTTGTGGCGATCGTGCTGGCGATCACCGGTACGAACATCGGTCAGACGATTCTCACCAAGATCACGGCGCAGATCGCCAAGGTCGCTCCTTGATCCGACCTCGTCGGTACGGCGACGCAGGGCAGGCCTTTCCCATCTACATCACTGTGGTGGGGGGCCTGCTCTTTCTTGCGTTCGCCTACTTCGCGGTCGGCCAGGCCGCGGTGAACCGGAACGGCGCCGAGACGGCGGCCGACGCGGCAGCGCTCGCGGCGGCACAGCAGACCCGGGACCAACTCGCGGGCGATTGGGTGAAGAACGTACTGGACCCGACGAAGTGGCAGGACATCTTCGACGGCGAGGGGGCGCAGCCCATCGGTTGCGGGCGGGCGGCTCAGCTCGCCGGTCAGAACGACGCCACCGTGGCTTCGTGCGCGATGCAGACGGTGCCACTGGGCTACAAGGTCACGGTCGAGACGAACAAGCCCATTGGTGATTCCATCGTCCCCAGCACGACGGACAGGCACTCGCACGCGTCCGCCACCGCCGTGATCAAGTCCCTGTGCACCTTCGACCCTCCCGCCGCCGCCGGAGGCGCCGAGCTGCCACGGCTCACCTGCAAGGACGACAAGATTTGGGACCTGGATCCAACCGATCTCACCGATCTACCGGAACCCCAGGATCTCTTCGATGTCCACCTGGCCGACTGACAAGCGAACGACGAGTGGTGAGGAAGCAGAGCGATGAGCATTCGGTTCACTGCGAAGGCCCGCAGGGGGATGGTCGCGCTGACCGTAGCGGCCGGACTGGCGGTCGGGGTGGCCGGCTGCGGCGGCGGTGACAGCGGCGGCGGAGACAAGAAACCGGGCACATCCGCGTCCGCGTCGAAGAGCAGTGGATCCGATCCGAGCACGCAGGAGGGGCAGTCGCAGACACCCCTGGCTGAACTCAAGGGGACGGACGGGTTGCTCCTGCAGATCACCTCCGCCACCAGGGACACGGGCGGCTTCGTCACCGTGAACGGCACCATGAAGAACGACGGCGCCCAGTCGGTCGCCATCCCGGCTCAGGTGACCGGCGACGAGACCGAGATCATCAAGCACGGCACCTCACTCGGCGGCGCCACGCTCGTGGACTCGCAGGGCAAGAAGCGCTATTACGTGCTGCGGGACACGGACGGACGGCCGCTCACGACGATCGGGCTGACGACACTCGAAGCCGGCCAGAGCATCCCGGTCTTCATGCAGTTCCCCTCCCCGCCCGCCAGCACTACTGACGTCACCCTGCAACTGCCCACCTTCTCCAGCGGCACGATCAAGATCTCCGGGTGAGGCCGACCGTGACCACCACTCCACGCCTCCCCCTCGTCGTCGCGGCGGCGGCCCTCATGGTCGCCACGAACCTGGTCGGCGTCGTCACGGCCCACGCGGAGGACGGCCCCACCACCGCCCCCGACACCGAGGCCTCCGCCTCCGCCCCGGTCAAGATCGACCCCAACGACCCCGACCTCAAACTCCCCGAGGGCGCCACCCTCGCCGCCCCCAAGGTCCTCGACATCAAGTCGGTCGTCGAGGATCAGTCCGGCGACGAACGCCGGGAGGACACCAACACCGAAGTGACCTTCGCGCTGCAGGCAGAGGTGCTGTTCGCCAAGGACAGCGCCAAGCTGAACGCCGACGCGAAGGCACGCATCGCCGCGATCGCCGAGGAGATCAAGAAGCAGAACGCGACCCAGGTACGCGTCTTCGGCTTCACGGACAACCTAGGCACCCACGCCCACGGCGTCGTCCTGTCCAAGCAGCGCGCCAACGCCGTACAGGCCGTCCTGGACGACGACTTGAACGACCCGAACATCACCTTCGACGTGCGCGGCTACGCCGAGCAGTACCCGATCGCCGACAACTCCACGGAGGACGGCCGCAAGAAGAACCGCCGCGTGGAGGTGACGTTCCCGAGGACGGAGAGCTGAGCGGAGGCAGACGCAGCCAGTACGAAGAGGGGCTGCGGTTGCCGTGCGTCTTGTGTCCAGATGGTCGTCGCCTGGCAGCACACAGCCAAAAGCCACTCCGACCCCGAACTGCCGGCAGAGCTGACCAAAGACCATGCAGCCGGGGACCAGCACACGGCGTATACGCCACGTATACTCGGTGGCATGTCCGATGTCATGATCCGCGTGCCCGCCGAAGTCCGTGACCAACTCGCCGCCGTCGCCGAGGCGCGAGGGACCAGCCTCCGTGCCCTCATGCAGGAGATAGCGGCTCAGACGCTGACTCCCGAGCAGATCAAGGAACGGGCCGACCGCACGCGCGACCTGCTCGCCGAGCGATTCGGGCATTACGTGACGGACGAGGAGTCCGCGGAGATGCGGCGCAAGATGCGAGAGGCCACCGCCGTACATCGGGCCACGCTCACGCAGCCGGAGCAGTCCCGTTGAACCTGACCGAACACTATGTCCTCGACACGGCGGCACTGTTGGCCATGGGAGGCAATAAGCAGGTCTCCGGTCTCATCCATGCAGCGGCCGCCAGCGACGACGTGCGGCTGTGGGTACCGGTTCTGTGCCTCCTGGAAGCCGAGCGTGAGCGTGGCGGGACCGTTGCCCACGTCGGTGTACTGCTGGAGGTACTCCGCGTCATCGACGACGACTACGCGCTGGCTCTGACCGTTGCCGAGTTGTGCCGCGAGAGTGCCCCCGGGGGCGTCGACTTCGGTGTGGCGGCAGCCGTGCACGCGGCGCGGCCGAACCTGATGCTCCCCGACGGAGCGCTCGTCGCCACCGTCGCGCCAGAGCCGTATGCGAGGCTGGGAGTCGGGGTCATGGACCTGAACCGCTGACTCGCCCCGATTGGGCGCCGATTTGGGCCCCCGGGCCCATGCTGCCCAACTGCCCCCTCCCTACCCTCGGCCGAGGCCGTAACCAACAGCGGTGCAGCCGCGGGAGGTTGAGGAGGAGGGGGCATGGCGTCGGTCGGGGGAGTGGCGGAGTGGCCGGGGATGGGGCGTGAGCCCGCGGAACGTGGGGAGCCGCCTCGTTCACTGTCGGTGGCCTTCGTCCTCCTCCACATCCTCCTCGCCTTCACCGTCCTCGGCGCCCTCGGGATCCTCCTCACCGCCGCCTCGTACGACACCCTCGACGCCGGAGTCCTCGCCCGCGTCGCCTACGCCGCGGCCCCCGGCACACTCGGCTGGTGGCTCGCCCGTCGCAGCCGACAGGGCGGCCCTTGGGTCCGGCGCGGCCTCGTCGCCGTACAGGCATGGCTGATCCTCGGCGGCCTGGCCAACCTCGCCGCCGGTTCCGGCCGCGCGGGCCTCCAGCTCTTCCTCCCCACCGTCATCGTCTGCCTCCTGCTCCAGCCGGGGAGCAGACAGTGGTACGACACTCCCGCCCCCGACCGCGCCGACCGCCGCCCCTTCTCCCTCGCCCGCATGATCCGCTGGCGCAGCGACGACGGCCAGACCGCCGTGGAGTACGCCGGCCTCGTCGCCATCGTCGTGGCCATCATCACGGCGCTGCTGGTCAGCAGCCTGGGCACGCAGATCTACGGCGGCATCGAGGCGCAGGTCTGCAAGGTCACCGGCATGGCCTGCCCGGCCCCCGCCGGGGGCGGGGAAACGGACGTCAGGGCGGGCAAGGGTAACGGCACAGGCTCGACCGCCGGCACCGGCAACGGCCAGAACCCCACCGGCAACGGCCAGAACCCCACCGGCGACAAGAAGACCGCGCCTACCACCGGCGGCAACGACGGAGACAAAGACCCCGGCTGCTTCTCCGGCGTCGGCGCCTTCTTCGGCTGCGCCGGAGACCAGATCAAGCAGGTCGGCGAGGGAGTGTTCGTCGACGGCGTCTGGGGCGACCTCACCGGCATCTACGACATGGCCCGCCACCCCCTCGACACCCTCAACGGCATCGGCGACTACGGCAAACAGCTCGGCCACGACTGGATGAACAACTCCAAGGACGCCCGCGACAAGTGGTCCAAGGGCGACTACCTGGGCGCCGTCCTGGGCTGGGGCGGCTCCTCGCTCAAGACCGGCGGAACCGTCCTCTACGACATGTTCATCGGCAAGGACACGGCGAACGACTGGAACAACGGCCACAAGACCCGCGCCGTCAGCCACGTCCTGTGGAACATCGGCTCCCTCTTCATCCCCGGCTACGACGGCGCCAAGGTCGTCGAAAAAGTCGGCGACCTCGGCAAACTCGGCAAACTGGGCAAGCTCGCGGAGGAGGCGGCCGAGGCGGCGGAGGACGCGAAGCGAGCCGCCAAGGCGGGGGACGTGGCGGGCGCCGAAAGGGCGGCGAAGGAGGCCGACGAAGCAGCCGAGGAAGCCGAGAAGAAGGCCCGGCAGACCGGTTGCACGATCTCCGCACCACACCACCGCGTCCCGTACGACGGCACGGCCCCGGACGTCAGCGACACCGTAACCGGTTCCGCCGGCACCGGAACCACGGTCCTCGCGTCGGGCGGCGGCGGGTACGTCGTACTCGCCGAGGATGGCTGCGACGAGGAAGCCAAGAAGGCGGCCGAGGAGGCGCGTAAGAAGGCCACCGAAGCCGATCACGCCGCCGGCCGCATGAGCAAGGAGGAATCCGAGGCGGCCAGGAAGCCGACGGTGGGGCAGGGGGATCCGAAGAAGTTCAAGGACCATTTCCTGCGGCACAAGAAGCTGGTGGAGGACGCGCTCGGAACGAAATACAAGAAGCTGAAGGATGATGGTCCGCGTTTCCTGAACGACATCCAGGAGAACATCAAGAACGGCACCTTCAAGCTCGTGGGCACGGGCACGCTGAAGAAGGGCGAGGCCGCAGGGCTCATCTACCGTGGCAAGGGTGTGACCATCGTGCTGCACGAGAACGGCGACTTCTGGACCGCCCTCAAGTCGGGCGAAGGCCTGGACACGTCGATCGAGATCACCCTGAAGGCGCAGTGACCGAGTGACAGGAGCAGCGGTGCCCTCTTCGAGTACGACTCCCTGGAGCGGAGTCGAGGAGATCCTGCGTCAGCGGTACGTGACAGATGTCCTGGTCCCTGGACGGATCGACCGCGAGGAGCGGATCCCGCGGTTCGCTCCGCAGCCGCTCGTTGTGTTCGTCGTGCTCGACGTGGGAGCCCTGCGCCTGGAATCGGTCGGAGGACACGGCCAATTGGGGGTTCGAGTCGTGGAGTCGGTGGCCCTGGACGGTCTCGAGCTCTTCGCCGCGATCGAGGAGGAGGGTGACGAACTCGCCCTGGCCTCCCACGGCGAGCAACTCTTCGGTGACAGCTGGGACCGCTTGCGCTGCACCACGGTCCACCCCTTCACGGACACGGCGTCGAAACCCGACGAGGGCGTCATCAAATGCCTCGCCATCGAACTCGAGTCCCGTTACTGGCTCTTCTTCGACCCGACCTGGCCCTTCGGCATCAGGATCGGAAATGCTGAGGACATGCGCCGCTGGGAACGGGAGTACGACGACCGCGACCGAAGCCGTTGAAACAGCGAGACGACCTTGCTGCTCGTGAACCTCTTCACCGTCGCCCACCTCGACCCCCACAGGTCTCGGACGGCCCTGGAGCAGGTGCTGGCGATCCCGGCGGACTCGATCGACGTCGCCGATACGGAGGCAGACCAGCGTTTACGGCGGTGGGACGCGCCCGTCCTGTGCACGTACCGCGTCCTGCCGCCAGGCGATCTCGTCCTGGAGCTCGAGGTCCAGATCAAGGACGGGACGTCCGGAGAGGATCTGGACGGTGCAGCCCTTGCCCAGCGCCTCGCGGTCCGATCTCGACAGTGCGTATCGGGTCGCCACGGCGGACGGACGGCACGTGTGCTGCCGGCTCGAGACGATCGACTACGACGAGGACACGACGTACCGGGTCGACGTGGTGGAGGAAACCGTCCCCGGTCTCCTCCGTGCGAGGGTGGAGCCCCTCCCCGAAGTCCTCGGTCACGAACCCCTCCCGACCCCTTTCTGGCCACCTATCCGACTGGCACGACGGGCACTGTGGAAGGCCGCGTTCATTACGGACTGCGCGTTGGGAAAGGGTCGCCTGCAGGCTGGAGACCGAGGGGAATCCTTGAGAGCAGTACCGGAACGGTTCCGGCGTGACCTGGAAGCACGCGACGACCTCGAGCGACTTGTCCGCGAGGTCGAGGGCGCGTACGCCGAAGACCTGCGGTCCGTAGTCGCCCGTCTCGACGGCACCTTTCGCGACCACACCCGGCCCGACCCAGGCAGGGAACCGGGCGCTGGTGGTGGCAGCGCGAGTGCAGCGCGCTCCCTGGAAGCGGGGCTGATCCGTCCGCTGTCCACCGCGCCCTGACGACGCGAGTCTCAGAGCGCGACCACATCCACCCGAACCCCGGCTTTGATTCCCCATCCCGCCATGGCCCCCGCCTCCGCCTCCAGCACATGCCGTGCCCGGACCCGCGGCAGCCCCAGCCGCCCTGGCCTCATCGTCCGTACGGCGATGACCTTGAGGCGGCGGTCGAGATAGGCCACGTCGATGGGGATGCGCATACGGAAGGTGTGGATGCTGTTGGCCGGCGACAGCAGGAGAACACCGTCAACGGAGTCCCGTCCCAACAACCCTTTGGTGCGAGCCCGATAGGAGGTGGCGATCTCCAACGCGATGGCTTCCTCTCCGGGTTGACCATCCCCGTACACGAACAACTGTCCCCACCCGTCCTGCCAACGCCGCGCCATATCCAGGAGCCTCCCAGCCCGCGTATCGCCCTGCCCGTCCACTCGGTGAACTGACCGTATGAGCAGGTCAGTAGGACTCGCATGGGCCCAGAGACCCATGCTGCGTCGAGGATGGAGAACGGCCGGCGTGTCATGCTCACGAATTTCTCTGCGATTCGAAACTATTGTGGCGTCAACCGCCGCCTAAGGAATGCCTCCTCTTGATTCGCCCTGTTGGGACCCCATGTCGGACGAAAACCCGGCTGGTGTCAGCCGGACCCTGTCGATAGCGTTGGCAACTCGTGCAAATCATCGCCTTGCCGGGAGTCCTCTGTGAACCGCCGTCCTACCCTGTTCGCAGCCGTAGCGCTGGCAGCTGCAGCGGTCTTGTCGATGTCCGCCTGCGGAAGTGGCGGCGCCGACTCCGAGGCCAACGACAAGATCGCGGGCGCGGACACGAGCGGTGAGGCATCGCCGTCGCCGGCTCAGATGGCGTCAACTGCCTCTGACCGGCCGAAGATCGAGGTGCCGTCGGATGTCACGTACGACTTCGAGTGGAAGGCCACTGGAGACGCCGGCAAGGACGCACTTCTGAGCGATGTCGAACAACGAATCAAGGCCGTAGACATGGCGATCGCAGACCAGAACGCCCTGGACAGGGCTTACCTCTTTTACACCGAAGGAACGGCGGCGGCAGGAACCCAGCAGTACATCCAGCAGTACGTCGACCACAAGGCTCGCACGACGGGACTCACGCGGTTCTACAACGAGAGCCTGACCGTTGACGACGACGGTACCGCCTCCCTTGTGTACTGCGGAGACCAGAGCAAGGCATTCAACAAATACCTCAAGACCGGCAAGACCGACGTGACGCCGGTGACCAAGAACAGCTACGTGATCTACGCCAGCGCCCTGCGTAAGAGCAAGAAGAACGGCGTCTGGGTAACTGAGCGCATGACGTCCCAGAGGGGAAGCTCCCATTGCCAGCCCTGATCCGTATGGGCCCGCGAGCCTTCGCCCTTGCTCTTCTGGTTGCGCTGGGAATCTCCTGTCCAGGGCACGCGGACCAGGGATGGGGCGGGAGCACGGACAACGGTTCGAAGAAGTCATCGGGTGGAGCGGACGGCGACAAGATTTCGGCACAGGCCGGAGGTGTCGTCTACGACCTGTCGAAGAACGGTTCAGGGAAGTCCGCCGGTCCGGTGACGTCGACGACGTCCTGGACGCCACCGGCCTGCTGGTATGCCCCAAAGTACACACCAGCCCACCTCAAGGCGTACCTGGAACCGATCTGGGCGTCCCCGTCAACCGGTTACGAGTGGGACGCCCAGCAACGCGATCGCTACGTCAACGGTCACCCCTACAAAGACTTCAACAGGGACAGGACCGAGGAGGGCTACTGGTGGGACTCGTACGTCAACGAGAGCTACCCACCCGGCTGGAACAAGTGCGACGAACCCATCTTCTGGGTTGACAAGGGCGTGCCACCGCCGGCTGACGTAAAGAACGCCGTGACCCCTAGGATCCTGGCGGAACTCGCATACAACGAGATCCGAGTCCAGAGTACGAAGGTGTCCATGGCTCCGGCCGATGCGACCAAGGTCAACCTTCCCACTTGGGCCTGGCTGGACGGTGCCAAGTTCATGCCGGTCTCCGTCACTGCTGCCGTCCCCGTCCTGAACATCTCCGCGACGACCACGGCAGAGCCGATCGCGCTGAGGATCGACCCGGGAACCACTGACGCGGTGACCTACCCGTCGTCAGGCGTCTGCCAGTTCACCGACGGTCGTATCGGTGAGCCCTACGCCGAGGGCAAGGCGGACGGGACCCCTCCCTGCGGTGTGAAGTACCTCCGTTCGTCCGACGAGAGCGCCTACCCCCTCAAGGCCACCATCACCTGGAAGATCTACTGGACGGGCACCGGCACGGCAGGCGGTGAACTCCCCGACGGCACCTTTGGCGCCACGCAGGACGTCGTCGTACAGGAGATCCAGGCCATCAACCGCTGACGGGCAATACACGGAAAAGAACATGTCGAACGGATCTGATCTCCAAGTCGATTACGACTTGCTGTCGACTAGCGCCAAGCAACTCGCCCAGATTCGCCGCGAATTCAAGGGCCTGGAGGACTGGAAGCAAGACGTCAGGGCCCTGCTCGGGAACAGCCGTGTTCAGAGCGCCATGGGTGACTTCGTGGACAACTGGAGCCACAACCGCAAGCGGCTAGTCACGGAGATCGAGGAGGTGGGGAAGATGGTCAAGACGACCAGTGACACCTTCAGGGGACTTGATGACCGACTTGCCAACGCCACCAAGGGCAAGCCGAAGTAGAGCGTTGAATACGCACGCATCAATGGCACCTCACAGGGGGAGCATTCATGGCACGGCCCACTGACTGGGCTCCGTTGGCCGAGGCAGATCCTGTTCCGGGCGACCCGGAAGGTATCCGGCGCGAGGTCACGCACATGAAGAAGGTGGCCGAGAAGCTGCGCACGCAGGCTGCCGCCATGCAGGCGATCGCGGACTGCGACGGGCTGAAGGGCAAGTACGCGGACGAGCTCGGCGACAAGGCACGAGGGCTCGGACGGCGGCTTAACCTTGCCGAGCACCGCTATCGCAAGGTGATAGGGCAGCTCAGTGACTGGGCCGACGACTTGGAGACCGCTCAACGCAAGGCAGACCGGGCTCTGGACGAAGCCAAAGACGCTCAACACGTCATCGACGCCCGCAAGCCTGCCGACGACACCGAGCAGAGCACCGGAAAGTCCCACAAAGGGGAGGCCTCCACGGATCCGGGCGTAGCACGGGCCAAAGAGGACCTTGAGGCGGCCCGTCGGAAGATGAACTCGGCTGTGTCCTTCTGCGACGAGCGTGCGGACCACTACGCGAGCAAGATCCGGTCGTCGATCGACGACGACATGGAGGACAGCTGGTGGAACGAAGTGAAGGCGTGGGTGGGCGATGCCGACTGGTTGGAAACCGTGGCCGACTGGCTGAGCAACGCCTGCACTTTCTTGTCGATCGCCGCGATCTTCTTTCCGGCTCTCGGTGTGGTCGCCGGGATCCTGACAGGAATCGTCTTCGGTATCCACCTCTTGATGGCGGTGACAGGCAACGGCTCCTGGTTCGATGTGATCACCGATATCGCGGCGTTCAAAATGGCTAAGAACGGCGTCAAAGCGGCCAAGGCCATCAAGGGGCTGCAGAACGAAGGCCGCTCCCTCGCGAAGGACCTCACGGAACAGCAAGCGAAGCGGGCGGCCAGAATGACCCGCGCAACCACCGGACGGGGCAGTGGACCGCTGGGACGACTGCGCAGAGTCGCGGACAATCAGCAAGGGCGGGCAGCTGGCCTACGGACTCGGGATGAGGCCCTGCCGGTCGCGACGCGGACGGACACGTACAAAGCCCTGGGCGACAAGCGCATGGCTCAGCAGGTCAAGGACATTGAGCGGATGAGCGGTAGGTACCCTGACAGTCAGAGGTTGAGTGACATGGCCTCGGAAGCCGCACGCCAAAAGGGCACCGCCCAGTCCTATTGGATCACGAGCACGGTGCTCGACTTTGGTGGGCGGGCTGGGGATCAGTGGTCCAGCACCTACGTGGATGCCAAGGGCCACATGACGGCGCCAGGAGTTGGGATCGGATCGCAATGGTGAGGCCCAATCCAGGGAAACGGCGGACCGGTCTCACGCAGAGCGCGCATATCCGGCGGGCGCGTAGGACTCAGGAAGGGGGCCGTATCTCCGCCAGTGAGGACTCCCCTTCCCGTGGAAAGGAGGGCGCTCCCACACTCGGCGCGCTCAGCTCCTCGTCTACTGCGCCTGGGCCCGAGGAGGACTGGTTTGGGACGGTGGCGATCAGAGTGCGCTACCTGCTGCTCGCCATCATTCTCGTCATGGCCGTCTGGTTCATGGTCGCGTTGCAGGACCGAAAGACAGCCGGACTCGATCTTCCAGTGCCCACGTGGGCACTGGACGCCGCAGCCCTCGGTCCTGTACTGGTGTTGGTCCGATTCTGGAAACCGGAGACCCGGAAGAAGAGCGACACGCTGGAATCCGATTTGAAGATCTTCAGCGGCCTCTACTTCTGCATGGCCTTCCTTGGAGCCGTGCTGGGTGGCTATTGGCAGTTGTGGCCCGGAGTCGGACTCTGCGTCGCCGTGCACGCCGGCATCTGGTACACCAACAGGCGGGCCGACAATCATGACTGACAACGCAACCGAGCCCGCTACTCCCCCCACTGGCTACCATCTTCTCCTCCCCGAGGACTGGGTGCAGATTCCGCTCCGGCAGGGAGATGCAGAAGCCTCTGTAAGTTCGATCGTCACCGCCGCCTTTACCCGCGTGCCGAACGGTGTGCCGCGCGACAAGTTGGTTCCGCTCCGGCTGGAACTGAAACGCAGACTCCTGGCGGCAGTTGCCGAAGCACGCAAGGCCGACGTGTTGGAGCTTTATGTGCCCATGAAGTTGGGAGGTGAGTTGAATCTCGGCGCGTCGTTCACCGTTGCCCAAGTACGCCTTCCCACGCGCTCGGGAGCCGGCGCCGACCCGAACGGAGTGTCCGACCCGTCAGGGGTCGCCGTTCAACTGCTCGCCGGCCATCGCACGGCGGGCATGGTCAGTGCCGACATGAGCAGCGGCGAAATCGATGGAGCCGTCGCGATTCGCCGAGAGCGAGTCGTCGCAGCGGCGCCGGAACACAGGGCCGAATTGGCCAGCCGCAGAGTGGAGTACCTGGTGGCGGTGCCGGCTGATGCCGGCCAGTGGCTGGTGGTCGCTTTCTCCACTATCGGCGCGGGGGATCCCGAGGACGGCCTCTCAGAAGCGCTGGTCGAATGGTTCGACGCGTTGATGACGACCTTCCGGTGGAGCTGGACATGACTGAGCCCCTGGTTGAGCTGGAGCACGAGTTCAGCCTCGACATCGGATACGACCCGAACCGATGGCTGGAACTCCCTCCACGCTGGGACACCACCGAGTGGCCGGACATCAGCGTCTGGGCGCGGCACTGTGCCCAGCTGTTCTGGCGGGCGTACCGACTGGACCCCGGCCAATCGGGCATCCCCTTCCTCGCGGACACACTGAGACGCTTCGCGGAAGCCTTCGCCCCGGAGCCCTTCGACACCCGGGTGCTGCTCCGCGTGTGGGAACCGACGAGCATGCCACTCCAGCTCTTCACCATGGTCAAGCCGGCACAGGGCGACTGCGAGGAGACTCTGCGCTTCCTCGTCGCGGCGGAGGACCCTGACGCCGTCGAACCACCGGTCATCGAGCCCTTCCGCACGGAACTTCTCGGTGAAGGGCTACGGTCGTTTCGCTACCTCCGTCAGGACGACGCCCCTGAGGTGATCGCCGCGGTCCGCTACGCCTGGCGTGACGACGAAGCGGGCGCCGATGTCGTGCTGTGGACAGCCACGGACGACACCGCGCAGGTCATCCGGGCCGCTCCCGACATCGAGGAACTGGCTCACACGGTCAGCGTGGCAGTGTGGAATCCCGAACCGGGCGACGAGGAATAGCGGGACTCGACGTGTTGTCCGGCGCCGGGCTCCCGGGTAGGAACGCCCCATGACCGGACTAGGCGCTGTGTTCCGACCCCAGCTTCCGCCCGAGCGGCTTCGGAGTGTTGCTCGTGTCGCGGATGAGTGTGGGCTGGAGCAGTTGTGGTTGTGGGAGGACTGTTTCAGGGAGGGTGGGATCTCTTCCGCCGCTGCCGCCCTCGCCTGGACCGAGCGGGTGCGGATCGGGGTCGGGCTGCTGCCCGTCCCGTTGCGGAACGTCGCCGTCACCGCCATGGAGGCCGCCGCGCTGCACCGTATGTTCCCTGGCCGCGCCATTCTCGGCGTCGGTCACGGCGTGCAGGACTGGATGGGCCAGGTCGGCGCGCGGGTGGAGTCGCCGGTGACGTTGCTGCGCGAGCACCTCCTCGCGTTGCGCGCCCTGTTGCGCGGGGAGCGGCTGACGACCAGCGGGCGGTACGTCCGTCTCGACGACGTCGCTCTCGACTGGCCGCCCGCCGAACCCGTGCCCGTCCTCGCTGGCGCCACCGGGCCCCGTACGCTGCGGCTGACCGGCGAGGCCGCCGACGGCACCATCCTGACCGCCTCAACCACCGCGGACCGGGTTCGACAGGCCCGGCAGCTCATCGAAGAAGGACGGGAGTCGAGCGGCCGCGCCGACGCCGACGCACCGCACGAAGTCGTCGTCTTCCTCCTCGCCGCCACCGGCGTCGACGCCGCCGCCCGTCTGCGCGCCGCACTCGTCGACGAGGGCGACGAGAACGTCCCCGACCTCGGCGTCGCCGGAGACGCCGGCACCGTCGCCAAGGCCGTTCGGCGGCTCGCGGAGGCCGGCGCCGACACGGTGATCCTCCAACCGACCGGGGACGAGCCCGACCCCGAGGGCTTCGTACGGTTCGTTGCGACGGAGGTAAGGCCGCTCGTCCCATGACCGACAGGGCCGATAAGACCGTCGGGGACGGCCAACACCCCCGGTCCATCCCACAGCCTGGCGCCTCGCCGTCGACGGGCTCCTCGACGCGCCGACAGTGCACAGGGCGTACGCCCTCCTACGACCGCACCTGGGAGAGGAGGCGGTCCGGCCCCCGAAAAGCTCCGGCCCCCCGGCAAAGCTCCGGCCCCCCCGAAGAGCCTCGGCCCCCGAAAAACCAGCGGCACCGACCCCCAACTCCTTGCCAGGATCACCCCATGGCCCATCAACACCGATCCAGTGAACCTCGCACCTTCGACGACCTCCTCGCCGAAGGCGTCGCCGTGCCCACCGACGGATGGGACTTCTCCTGGTTCGAGGGGCGGGCCACGGAGGAGCGGCCCTCGTGGGGCTACGCCGTCTCGCTCGCCGAACGTCTCGCGCGGGCTTCCGCCGCACTGGACGTCCAGACCGGGGGAGGGGAGGTCCTGGACTTCGCCCTCGGGCGGGCCCCGAAGACCCCCGTGCTCACCGTCGCCACCGAGGGCTGGCCGCCCAACGTCACCAAGGCCACCGAGTTGCTCCGCCCGCGCGGAACCGCTGTCGTCGCCGCACCCGAGGACGCGCCGCTACCCTTCGCGGACGGCGCCTTCGACCTCGTCAGCAGCAGGCATCCCGTCACCCCGCACTGGACGGAGATCGCCCGGGTCCTGCAGCCCGGCGGCACGTACTTCGCCCAGCACGTCGGCCCGCGCAGCGTCTTCGAGCTCGTCCAGTACTTCCTCGGCCCCCAGCCGGAGGCCTCGCTCAGCGACCGTCACCCCGACCGCGAACGCGCCGGTGCCGAGGCCGCCGGCCTGGAGATCATCGACCTGCGTGCCGAGCGGCTGCGGATCGAGTTCCACGACATCGCGGCCGTCGTCCACTTTCTGCGCAAGGTCATCTGGATGGTCCCGGGCTTCACCGCCGAGGCCTACGAGCCCCAACTCCGCGCCCTGCACGAGCGGATCGAGTCCGAAGGCCCCTTCGTCGCGCACAGCACCCGACACCTCGTCGAGGCCCGCAGGCCCGTCCGCTGACCCACGCGGGGCCATGCACCAACCAAAGAGGGCAACGGGCAGCAACACCTACGCGTGCGGCCCTACAGCAACACCTACGCGTGCGGCCCCACCCCCACCTCCCCCACCACCAACTCCACCGCCGTCCCCAGCACTTCACCCACCCGGTCCACCCGCTCACCCAACTCCCGCTGCTGCCGCCCCGTCAGCCGCCCGATCGGCTCCACCGTCACCGTCGTACGGCGGCCCCGGCGCCGCTGGTGCCAGACGCCCGCCACCACCCCGTCGACCAGCAGCAGGGGGTAGTTGCCGGCCTGCCCGCCCGCCAGCGCCCTCCGGTAGGCGTCCCCCGGGAACAGTGACTCCCGGGGTTGCGCGGCGATGCCGTACGCGTCGAAGTAGGGCAGCAGCCGGACCCCGCGCACCCGCTCCTCGGGGAAGTCCGTGTCGCCTGCCGCGATCCACCAGTCCCCGGCGCCGTCGAAGACGACCTCCTCGATCGCGCCGGCCTCGGCGAGTCTGGCGAACAGTTCTGCGGCCCACCCCGGCTTCGCCGCCAGCCACTTGGCGAAGGTTCGCGGGGTCGCGGGGCCGTATGCGCGCAGGTAGCGCCGTACCAGCTCACCCAGCGCCTCGTCCGCCGGGAGCGGGGTGAAGCGGGGCGGGCGGGTGAAGGTCGCCCTGCGGCCACGGCCGCGGCCACTGTCGGGGGCGAAGCACAGCGCGCCGGACTGGCCCGCCCGGTACATCACCTGGCGCCAGCGCGGCCAGAGGTCCTGGAAGGCGGGCATGACCAGGTCGCCGGCCCAGGAGCCGGTGCGGGCGACGACCTGCTCGCCCAGTTCGTCCAGGGTCAGACAGGTCCCGTCGAGCGCGTCCGCGATCGCGGCGAGGATCCGCTCCGCCTGTTCCTCGCTCACCCGCACGTCCGGCGCGGGTTGACTCGCCGCCGAGCGCACGGCGGGCAACGCCGAGCTCCACAGGGGGAGTTCGGCGGCCGGCAGCAGATGGACGGTGCCGCGCGGGCCGTACGTCTTCACGAGCGCGCGCTCCTCCCACAGCGCGCCGCGCACCCCGTCCCGTGTCACCCCCGTCGCCCTTACCCCCACCGACAGCTCGGCGGCGGACAGCACCTGCGCATGCGCGCCGAGCATCGCGGCGACGATGTCGGGGACCGGAGTGTCCCGCTCGGCGGGGTTGGCCAGGAACTGCCGCTGCAGCCGTCGTGCACTCGCCTCGTTCCAGCTGATCCTCAGGGTCATGGGGCGACCGTACGGGCGGATGAGGACGGTTTCTGTCCTAGACCTGCCATGAGCCCCGAGATCCCTCCTGGATCGCGGTTTCCGCATCGTTATGGCCGCGAGTGGCATTCAGCCCCACGCGTCACGTAAGTTCAGACCAAGGTAATTCGCGTGAGCAAAGCTGCGCGGGCGGCACCGCGCAGTGGAGGGGGCTGCGCGGTGCCGTTTTCCCGGTGACGCGACCCGCTCCGGCGTCAAGCGGACGTTCGCGGCCCGGGTCACCCACCCGGGCGATGCCGACACCGTTCAGCCAAACGCCGCACACCCTTCCGCTTTCCTTCACACCCCCGCGTTTTCCCTGGGAAACCGCAGTGATCCGGCCATGAAACCCCTCCGGAACCCCCTCGTGACGACCACCCGGGCGTCGCCGTTCGATTCCGGAGAGTAGTTGTGGCACGCCGATGCACGCAGCAGCACTTACGAAGGGTTATGGTGGAAACCCCCCCTCGGGCCGGTCCGTCTCCCCCCCACGGACCGGCCCGTTTTTTGTGCCCGCACCCACCCGGTTTCCGTGCACACACGGGGTACTCCCCAAGGGGGGCTCCCGCCGTCGGCGCCAAAAGCCCGCCGAGCCCTCAAATAGGCGCCTGCTACAACCACCGGTAGGCTGCGGGCCGCGGGGACCGCATCGGTACGGAGGGGCTGACGATCACGTGAACCTGCGCGACAAGCTGCGCGGCCTGTTGGTCAGGCTGTACGCACGCCGGGTGGAAGGCCACCTGGACCACGCTCAGGTGCCCAAGCACATCGGCGTCATCATGGACGGCAACCGCCGCTGGGCGAAGGCGGCCGGCTCCACGACCGTGCACGGTCACCGCGCCGGCGCGGAGAAGATCGAGGAGTTCCTCGGCTGGTGCACGGAGACGGACGTCGAGGTCGTCACCCTCTGGCTGCTGTCGACGGACAACTTCGACCGTCCGCAGGAGGAGCTCGGCCCGCTGCTCGGGATCATCGAGGACGTCGTACGGACGCTCGCGACGGACGGCCGCTGGCGGGTACACCACGTCGGCACCCTCGACCTGCTGCCGCCCCGGATGCAGACCACCCTGAAGGAGGCCGAGGAGGCCACCGCCGGTGTCGACGGGATACTCGTCAACGTCGCCATCGGCTACGGCGGCCGCCAGGAGATCGCCGACGCGGTGCGCGCCATGCTGCTGGACGCCCACGACAAGGGCACCGCGATGGACGACCTGGCCGAGGCCGTCGACGTCGACATGATCGGCCGCCACCTCTACACCGGCGCCCAGCCCGATCCCGACCTGGTCATCCGCACCAGCGGCGAGCAGCGACTGTCCGGTTTCATGCTGTGGCAGACCGCTCACTCGGAGTACTACTTCTGTGAGGTCTTCTGGCCGGCCTTCCGCAAGGTCGACTTCCTGCGCGCCCTGCGTGACTACGCGGCGCGACACAGGCGTTACGGCGGCTGACGTACGAGTCGGGGCGTCTACCCCTTTTGGGGTGGAAGTAACAATGAGTTCACCGGAGCGCCGTCATTCGTGTCGGCATGGTGACGCATGTTCGAGGGCATAAGCCAGTCAGGTCGACACCCGAACCACGGGTGTCGGATCTCAGCGGGCGGCACGGGGCCGTCCGCCCGGGAGGCCCTTTGCACCAGCCCGACCGTGCGGTTCCAGCGCGGAAGACAAGGCGGAGGGCCGGTTCTCGGCCCGTGCATCGCGGCCGTCGACCGGTCCAGCTCCACTCCGTCGCTCCCCGACCTCATCCGAGGGGGTACGTCCTTCCGTGGTGACCAGCACAAAGCGCCACAAGCCAGACCGGCGCACCTATGTTCTCGACACCAGCGTCCTGCTGGCCGACCCGAACGCCCTGAGCCGCTTCGACGAGCACGAGGTCGTGCTCCCCATCGTCGTGGTCACGGAGCTGGAGGCGAAGCGGCACCATCCCGAGCTCGGTTACTTCGCCCGGCAGGCCCTGCGTCTGCTCGACGAGTTCCGGGTGAAGTTCGGCCGCCTCGACGCCCCCATCCCGATCGGGGAGCTGGGCGGGACCGTCCGTGTCGAGCTCAACCACTCGGACCCCAGCGTTCTGCCGACCGGCTACCGCCTGGGGGACAACGACTCCCGCATTCTCGCGGTCGCCCGCAATCTGCAGGCCGAGGGTTTCGACGTCACCGTCGTGTCGAAGGACCTGCCGCTGCGGATCAAGGCGTCGTCCGTAGGCCTCCTCGCCGAGGAGTACCGCGCGGAACTCGCCATCACGGACTCCTCCGGCTGGACCGGGATGTCCGAGCTGACCCTGCCCGCCGAGCAGGTGGACATCCTCTTCGAGGAGGGGCACGTCCATGTCCCCGAGGTGTCCGACCTGCCCGTGCATACCGGCCTGACCATCCACTCCGAGCGCGGCAAGGCGCTCGGCCGGGTCACGGCGGAGGGCAACGTCCGCCTGGTGCGTGGCGACCGGGAGGCGTTCGGCATCAAGGGCCGCAGCGCCGAGCAGCGGATCGCGCTCGACCTTCTGCTCGACCCGGACGTCGGGATCGTCTCGATGGGCGGCCGGGCCGGCACGGGCAAGTCGGCGCTCGCGCTGTGCGCGGGGCTGGAGGCGGTCCTGGAGCGCCGCCAGCACCAGAAGGTGATGGTCTTCCGTCCGCTGTACGCGGTGGGCGGGCAGGAGCTGGGCTATCTGCCGGGCTCCGAGGCCGAGAAGATGAGCCCCTGGGCGCAGGCGGTCTTCGACACGCTGTCCGCGGTCACCAGCCGCGAGGTCATCGAGGAGGTCACCGCGCGCGGGATGCTCGAGGTCCTGCCGCTCACCCACATCCGCGGCCGTTCACTGCACGACGCGTTCGTGATCGTGGACGAGGCGCAGTCGCTGGAACGGAACGTCCTGCTGACCGTTCTCTCCCGGATCGGCGCCAATTCACGGGTGGTACTCACCCATGACGTGGCACAGCGGGACAATCTTCGCGTAGGCCGCTACGACGGTGTCGTCGCCGTCGTGGAGAAGCTGAAGGGGCACCCGCTCTTCGCCCATGTCACCCTGACGAGGTCCGAGAGGTCCCAGATCGCCGCTCTCGTGACCGAAATGCTGGAAGACGGGCAAATCTGACCGATAGCGCACCAGTTGGCGCCGTCCCGCAAAGGCTGTGAGCCTAGTGGGGCGGCGCTTTCATGTGTGGCGGTTTCGCGAAATCCCCAGGGCCAAACCGGATGTGAGCTTTCACACGCAACTCGGAATTGCCACCCGGCGTCCGCGTACGGCAGAGTCTCACTCCTGTCAGGCCCCGCATACGACACAGCTGTACCCCCAGCGGTACGGCGCCACAGAAGCACCACCCGTCAACTCCATACCGGTCGTCGTATGCCGCCCGAGCACCACGCGGCGCTCCCCGCACGGGAGTTGCCCACCGGGCCCGTGCCTCCCGTGACCCCGCAGTTGGGAGGCCAGCGTCTAGGGGCACGATTGCGTCCGCCAGGGTCACCGAAGCGGGCGATGCTGGAAGGAAACCGTGTGAGCCGGATTTCGGTCCGGGGATTCGCAGTGGCCTCGGCCACCGCGGTCACCGCCGTCGGAAGTGTCGTGGGCGTTGCCTCGGGCAGCGTCGCGCAGAACAACGACGCCGAGGCGACGGCAGCCGACACCACGCTGCTCGCGGACATACCCGCGGGCCAGCAGGCCCAGGTGCAGACCGCGTCCCTGACGCAGCAGGCCGACGCCCAGGCCATCCAGGCGGACGCGAGCGCCAAGAAGGACGCCGAGGCGGCCGCCCGCAAGGCCGCCGCCGACACCGCCGTGGCCAAGAAGGCCGCCGCCGAGAAGGCGGCGAAGGAGGCCAAGGAGCGCGCCCAGGCCAAGTCCGCGGCGAGCCGCAGCAGCGCCGACTTCCCGGTCCAGAGCTCGTACAGCATCGCCGAGATCCAGTCGATGGCCCGTCAGATGGTGCCGGCCGGCCAGTTCCAGTGCTTCAGCTACATCGTGGACCACGAGTCCAGCTGGAACTACCACGCGGTCAACGCCTCCTCCGGCGCCTACGGTCTCTTCCAGGCCCTGCCCGCCTCGAAGTACTCCTCGGCGGGCTCCGACTGGCAGACCAACCCGGCCACGCAGATCAAGTGGGGCCTGAACTACATGAACAGCCGCTACGGCAGTCCGTGCGCGGCGCAGTCCTTCTGGGCGGCCAACCACTGGTACTGAGCCGTCGGGGTCCCGCGCCCCGCTCTCAACCTTCGACAGCCCCTCCCCGTCCTAGGGGGAGGGGCTGTCGCCCTGTACGGTCGGACGCGAATGACTCCAGGGGGGAGTGGTGGCCAGCACCCGGGTACGCGGGGGAAGAGGACGGATCATGTCGCGAGTGCCAGGGTGGCTCGGTCGGCTCGGCGCCGGTCTCACCGAGGTGAGCGAGCGGCTGGACGAGCGCCGCGCCGAGGTGGAGCGGGAGGAGGCCGAGATCGGCCCCCCGCCCCGCAGGTCGGACCGGGCCGCCCGCACCGAGAAACAGCCCGCGCGCTCCGGCGACCGGAACGATCACGTCGACCACGTCGATCACGTCATCGAGGTCCACCAGGCCCCCGCCCGCCCCGACCCCGCCCAGGCCGTGCCCTGGGGTGTCCGGGTGGCCGCCGAGGCCGGCTGGCGGCTGCTGGTGCTCGCGGGCACCGTCTGGGTGCTGATGCGGGTCATCAGCGCCGTACAGCTCGTCGTCTTCGCGTTCGTCATCGCGCTGCTCATCACGGCGCTGCTGCAGCCGACGGTGGCCCGCCTGAAGCGGCACGGCGTCCCGCGCGGGCCCGCCACCGCCCTCACCGCGATCTTCGGCTTCGTCATCCTGGGACTGCTGGGCTGGTTCGTGACCTGGCAGGTCATGGAGAACATCGACAACCTCTCCGACCAGATCCAGAACGGCATCGACGATCTGCGCAACTGGTTGCTGAAGAGCCCCTTCCACGTCACCGACAAGCAGATCAACCAGATCGCCAAGAACCTGCGGGAGGCGGTCGGCGCCAACAGCGACCAGATCACCTCCTTCGGGCTCGAGGGCGTCCAGGTCGTCGTAGAGGCGCTCACCGGAATCCTGCTGACGTTCTTCTCGACGCTGTTCCTGCTCTACGACGGCCGGCGCATCTGGGAGTGGTCACTGAAGCTGGTCCCCGCGGCGGCCCGGCCCGCCGTGGCCGGCGCCGGCCCGCGCGCCTGGCGGACGCTGACCGCCTACGTCCGCGGCACGGTCCTGGTGGCCCTCATCGACGCCATCTTCATCGGCATCGGCATCTACTTCCTCGACGTCCCCATGGCCGTGCCGCTGGCCGTGTTCATCTTCCTGTTCTCCTTCATCCCGCTCGTCGGCGCGGTGGCCTCCGGCGCGCTCGCGGTGGTCGTCGCGCTGGTCACGCAGGGCGTGTTCACCGCGGTGATGACGCTGGTCGTGGTCCTCGCCGTCCAGCAGATCGAGGGCCACATCCTGCAGCCCTTCATCCTCGGCCGCGCGGTCCGCGTCCACCCCCTCGCGGTGGTCCTGACGGTCGCCGCGGGCGGCATGGTGGCGGGCATCGGTGGCGCGGTGGTCGCCGTACCGCTGGTGGCGGTGACGAACACGGTGGTGGGGTACCTGCGGGCGTACGACGCGGAGCGCCAGGCGGCCGCCGGTACTGACGCCGGTGAACCCGCCGATGCCGGGCCGGTGATCGAGGACGCGGCGGTTCGGACCGAGGGGGAGTTCGTGGGGGCGGCCCCGGGTGCCGCCGACGACACAGGGGAGCCCGCCCGGGAGGAGTGAGCGGGGAGTGAGCGGGGCCGCGCCCGTCCGGGACGGACGAGGTGCCGTCCTGCGCCAAGAACCCCTGTGCGCCGCTGCTCCCGCCGTCCCGCGCCAGTCCCCCGCGTCGCCGTTCCCGTCGGGCCCCGACCGGGTGCCGGCCAACCCGTCCGCCGACACCGGAGAGGTCGTTCGGCCCGCTTCTGGGGCGCCGTGACCGGCGTTCGAAACACCCCCGACGTTCGATCAAATGCGCGCCGAACAAAGCTATTTGCGCGGCCCCCGGGCTCAACTTCCGCCATCCGGGGACAGGTCGGAAATCTCCGGCCGGAATATGCGCGCGGACTGATACACATTCCCCCCTCAGCGCTACGCGTCAGGCGTATGTGCGACCTGCGGCAGGGCGAGGGGCGTGATGTCGGGCTACGAGCTGCTGGCGCGGTCCCTGGCCGCATGCGGGCGGGAGGGGCTCACGGGGGAGCTGCGGGTGGCCGGGACACCGGGCGGGGTGTTCCATCTGCGGGGCGGTCTCGTCGTCTCCGTCGAGTCGCCGGGGGCACCCGGCGCTGAGGCGCTGCTGTTGCGCTCGGGGCGGGTGAGCGGGGAGCAGTGGGCCGCGCTGGTGCGGGAGGCCGGGGGAGCGCGCTGGCCGGGCACGGGGCTGATCGCGCACGGGTTCGCCGGGGCCGCCCAGCTCAGGGTGGTGTGCACGATGGCCCTGCGGGACGCCGCGTTCGCGATCGTCGCGGGCCGGGTGGAGGACTGCGAGCACGCCGCCCCCGGTTTCGAACCGCCCGCCCCGGTCGCGGTCGGCGAGCCGCCCTCCCGGCTGCTGCAGGACGCCTCCCGCAAGCTCGCCGCGCTCGCCGCTATGCCCCACCCCGTCCACCCGGACCGCGAACGCCCCCGGCCCGTCGGGGAGGTGGACGGCCCGTTCAGTGAGCTGCGGTGGGACCTGCTCACCCATGCCGATGGCCGCCGTACCTCCCGCGACCTCGCCTTCCGCGCGGGGCGCGGGGTCTACACCGTCACCGTCGAGGTGGCCCGCATGCTCGCCGAGGGGCTTTTGGAGTGGGCGCCGGCGCCCACCCCGATCCCGGTGCACACACCCCCCGAGGGCCTGCGGCACCGCACACCGCCGCCGCCGAGTCCGCCCCCGCCCGAGCAGCCCTCGCCCGTCGACCTGCCCCGCCGCCGCCCGGGCGGCTTCTTCCGCCTCAGGAACACCAGCCCCAGATGAACGAATGCCCAGCAGTAAAAGGGAGTTGATTACATGGATCACGAAGCCCTGGCGCACGAGATGCGCGGCCTGCGGGAGCAGGTGACCGGCATCACCGATACCGCGGTCGCGGCGTCCGACGGGCTGCTCATCGCCGCCGACACCGCCGACTCGATCGACCCGGAGGGACTCGCCGCGCTCGCCGCGGCCGGTCTCGGCCTCGCCCGGCGCACCGCCCAGGCGACCGCCCGCGGCACCCTGCGCCGGACGGTGACCTACGGCAGCCACGGCTGTGCCGCCTTCTACGCCGTCGGCGACACGGCCCTGATGGTCGTCCTCGGCGACGAGGGCCTGGACGTCGACCGGCTGCACCGGGCGACCCAGCCGGCGCTCGACCGGATCGGTTCGATCCTGATGAACAAGACGGCTGAAGGAGTCTGAAGGGATGGCGACGAAGCGTATGACCCCCGGTTTCTCCGACCAGGTGATGGGCCTGGTCAAATCACTGCGTACGGACGCGCCCGACTGTGTGGCCTCGGGTGTCGTCGACATGTCGACCGGCATGCTGCTGTCGTACGAGACGGTCGACAACCACCCACCGGAGGTCCTGGACCTGCTCGCGGGCGCCACCCTCGACCTGTTCCAGGGACGCACGGTGGTGATGATCGAGGACGTCTTCAAGGAACGCCGCGGGATGCCGAGCGAGAACCACTTCTTCCAGGAGATCCTCGTCAACAGCGAGAACCTCACCCACCTGTTCGTGCGGATGAACGAGCAGCAGGACGTCGTCGCGGTCGTCGTCTGCCGCAAGTCGGTCAACGTGGGGATGCTGTTCGCGCAGGTACGACGGGTGGTGCAGAGCTACAGCCTGTGAACGGGCCGGGCCCCTCCCCGTCGCAGGGGGAGGGGCCCGGCGGCCGGGAGGCGCCTACTCGGTGCGCAGGCCGTCCGGGCGCATCAGCCGCAGCAGCGGCGGCAGACTGAGCACGGTCACCGCGAGGACCACCGCGGCGCCGATGCCCGTCATGGACAGCACGCTCGCCCAGTCCACGGTCACGCTCTCGCCGGTCATCCGCAGCAGCACCGCGCCCAGGGTCAGCCCGACCACCGAGGCCAGTACCAGCCCCAGCGAGACGGGGATGGCCGTCTGCCAGAGCACCGACAGGCTCAGCGTGCGCCGCCGGGTGCCGAAGGCGACCAGCGACGACAGCAGCTTCTTGCGCTCCCGCAACTGCTCCAGCTGGGAGACCAGCAGACTCGCGCCGATCAGCATCAGGACGCAGGTCGCGCCGACGAACAGGCCGGTGCGGATGGAGCGGAACTGCAGATCCACCTTGCCGGCCGTCAGGGCGTACACATCGGCCAGCGGATCGAGCCGCGCGACGGTGTTGCGTGCGTACTCGCGGGCGTCCGGCACCGAGGAGTCCACCGCGATGAACACCTCCGGGCTCAGCTCGGCCACCGCGGCCCGGGGCAGTGCGGCCGACGTGAACAGCAGGCCGCCGCGCGCGTAACCGGTCGGGTCCTCGCGCATCCCGGCCGTCTTGATCCCGGCGGGCATCTTCACCGACACGTGACTGGCGTCGGAGTAGCCCTCGAACCAGAGGGTGGTGCCCGGCTTGGCGAACTTCCCGGCGTCGTCGTACTCGCGGCCGCCGATCCGGAAGACATCACCCTCGCGGCAGGACGTCAGCCGTGCCACCTCGCGCAGTTCGGCACAGCTGCCGACGGCCACCTCGGTCGAGTTCTGCGGGTCCTTCGCCCGGTCGCCCACCGAGCCCGTGGCCAGGGCCAGCGCGCTGCGCACGCCCTTGGTGTCGGCGAGCCGAGCGCGTAGACGCTCCGGCGCGACACCGCGCTGGAGGTCGATCTGGAGCTGCGCACGGCGCAGATCGTCGGAGGTCGACTTGACGTAGTCGTGCTGCACCCCCGAGAACAGCATCTGAAGCGCGATCGCCCCGGCCACCGCGACCGCGATGCCGTTGACCATGCGGGCGGCTGACCCGCTGCTCAACTGCAGTCTGCGGACGGCCAGTTGCCAGGACACGGACCCGGCGTCGAGCCGGTTCACCACGGCCTCCACGACCCACGGCAGCAGTGCGGTGACGCCGATCAGCAGCAGCACGGTGCCGCTGATCACCATCCACTCGTTGAAGTCCCCGTTGCGGTTGCCCTGTCCGACCATCGGGTACAGCAGGGCGAGTCCGCCCAGCGGCAGCAGCAGCCGCCACCACAGCCTCCTGCGCGGCGGCTTCGCCGTACGGACCACACCGAGCGGTTCGATGACGACTCCGCGCAGCGCGAACAGCGTCACCAGCACGGCCGCGGCCGGCACGGCGATGGCGACCAGCGCGACGAGCGCGGGCGAGGGGTTGAGGTCGCTCGGGAACACACTGATGTCCCGCACCACCAGCGACCCCGCCGCCTGCCGCCCGGCCAGGAAGAAGACACTGCCCAGCACGAGACCGAGCAGCGCCCCCGCGAGCGCCTCGCCTCCCGCGACCCGGCGCGCCATCCGCCCGTCCGCCCCGACCAGCCGCAGCGCCGCGAGCCTGCGGTCGCGCCGCTCGCCGCCGAAGCGTACGGCGGCCGCGATGAACACCCCGACCGGCAGCAGCAGCACCACGAAGATGATCATGATGAGCAGCAGCAGGATCGGGTCGAGCTGCTCCGGCTGACGGTGGGCCGAGGGACCGAAGTAGTCGATCCGCTCGACGGAGCCACTGGCGAGATGGTTCTCCAGCCCGGTCGCGCCCGCGTAGTAGGCGAGTTCGGCGGGCCCGATGATCCCGGAGTGTCCGATCGTCCCGACCACCCGGTAGGGCAGGCGGTCCCGCAGAAGCCTGCCGGAATCGGACTTCAGCAGCTTCTCCAGCGCGGGCGAGACGACCATCTCACCCTTCGCCGGGAACGTGGCGACTCCCGGCGGCAGCGGGGCCCGCGTCCCCTCCGGTTCCAGCAGCCGCCCCCGTACGTCCTTGCTGCGGAACGTCGTTTCGGCCTTGCCGATGATCAGCGTGTCGTCCGCCTTCGGGAGCACCTTCCCGCTGTACGTGAAGTCGTCCCGGTCGGTGCCCCGGTGGTTCCGCGCGGACAGCGCGCTCGGTATCGCCGTGGTCAGCAGCAGCAACGCGACACCGAGGCCGACGCCGACCGCCGTCAGCACGGCCCGCGTCCACCCCTCACGGCCGCCCGCGAAGGCGAACCGCACCCCCATGGCCAGATCCCCGGCCCACCCCCGCAGTGTCATACGACCCGCTCCATGTCCCGGGACTTGCCGTCCCGTACGACGATCTCGCGGTCCGAGTAGGCGGCCACCCGCGCCTCGTGCGTGACGAGCACGACGGCGGCGTTGGTGGACCGCGCGGCATCCGTCAGCAGGTCCATCACGCGCTCGCCGTTGAGCGAGTCGAGCGCGCCGGTCGGCTCGTCGGCGAACAGCACGCGCGGGCTGGTGACGAGCGCCCGGGCGACGGCGACCCGCTGCCCCTGACCGCCGGAGACCTCGCCGGGCCGCTTCTTGCGCAGGTCGTCGACCTCGAGGCGCTCCATCCAGGTCAGCGCGGTCCGCTCGGCCTCCTTGCGGGAGGTGCCGTTCAGCCTGAGCGGGAGGGCGACGTTCTCGACGCAGGTCAGTTCCGGCACCAACTGCCCGAACTGGAAGACGAACCCGAACTCCGAGCGCCGCAGCGCACTGCGCTCGGCGTCGCTCATGGTCGCCATCTCGCGCCCGTTGTAGATGATGGAGCCCGAGTCGGGCGGCACGATCCCGGCGAGGCAGTGCAGCAGCGTCGACTTGCCGGACCCGGAGGGGCCCATCACGGCGACGACCTCGCCCGGGTGGATGGAGAACTCGGCGCCGTCGAGGGCGACCGTCGGACCGTACGCCTTGTGCAGGTCGTCGGCGATCAGCAGGGAACCGGCGGGAGTCACTTGGCCACCACCTCGGCGAGCTTGTCGAGACGCGCCGCGGTGAGCTCCAGCCACCGCAGGTCGGCCTCGAGATGGAAGAGGGCGTGGTCGCAGATGAGCTGGTCGGCGAGGTCGCCCTTCCTCTTCCGATCCGTCAGGATGCGCATCATCCGCAGGTGCTCGGCACGCTGGGTGTCGAGGATGTCGGCCGCGTTGCGGTGCGTCAGCAGCGCGAGGACGACCTTGGTGTAGAGCGTGGACTGGAGGTACGGCTCGGGGGCCTCCGGCGTCGCGAGCCACCGCTCGACGTCGGTGACCCCGGCGTCGGTGATGGCGTACCGCTTGCGCTCGGGCCCGCCGCCCGCCTCGATGCCGTCGACCTCGACGAGGCCGTTCTTCAGCAGCCGGGACATCGTCGAGTAGACCTGGCCGTAGTGCAGCGGCCGGTCGTGACCGAACTTCTCGTCGAAGGCCCGCTTCAGGTCGTAACCGTGACGCGGCCCGGACTCAAGGAGCCCCAGAAGGGTGTGACCGATGGACATGGCGAGGACTGTACACGGCGTGTATACCCACTATGTATACGCACTCTGTGTAGATCATGGCGGGGTGTGCGGCCCCGCAGGTGAGGGCCGAATGTCACAAGTCCGTCACTGGGGTGGCGCGGGTGGCCGGCCCCTTCTGGGGAGGGGCCCCGCGTCCCCGGGAAGGCGCCCCGCCTCCTTCAGCGCCCTGCGCAGCAGGAACTCGATCTGGGCGTTGGCGGAGCGCAGCTCGTCGCCGGCCCAGCGGGCGAGCGCCTCGTAGACGGCCGGGTCCAGCCGCAGCAGCATCTGCTTGCGCTGCTGCGGCCGGCGCCCGGGCGTGGCGCTCTCGGCGGGTTCCGTCACTGGTAGACGGTCCCGCTGTTGAGTACGGGCTGCGGCGCGCGGTCCCCGCACAGCACCACCAGCAGGTTGGACACCATCGCCGCTTTGCGCTCCTCGTCCTGTTCCACGATGTCCTGCTCGGAGATCCGGGCGAGCGCCGCCTCGACCATCCCGACCGCCCCGTCCACGATCTGCCGCCGGGCCGCCACGACGGCTCCCGCCTGCTGCCGCTGGAGCATCGCCGAGGCGATCTCGGGAGCGTACGCGAGATGCGTGAACCGGGACTCGATGATCCGCACACCGGCCGCCTCCACGCGCGCGTGCAGTTCGAGGGCGAGCTTCTCGGTGATCTCCTCGGCGTTGCCGCGCGGCGACAGCCCGCCTTCCTCGTGCGCGTCGTAGGGGTACTCGATGGCGATGTGCCGTACGGCCGCCTCGGTCTGCGTGGCGACGAACTCCAGGTAGTTGTCGACCTCGAACGTCGCCTGCGCGGTGTCCCGCACCTTCCAGACCACCACGGCGGCCAGTTCGATCGGATTGCCGTAGGCGTCGGTCACCTTCAGCACCGCGGTTTCGTGGGTGCGTACACGGGTGGAAATCTTCGTGCGCGAAGGTGGGGGCACCTCCTGCTCGAGCGAAGCCCAGAGTGGGGGAGGGTTCACCCGCGCGGCCCGTCCTGCGGCCGCCGGCGAAGCCGGGATTCGCCGAGGCGGCCACGAACAGCGCGGCGGCGATCAGCAGCCCGACCAGCCCGAGCAGCAGGGCGAGCGCCCCGCCGATGCTGTGCGCCGTTCATGGACGATCCCCCGGTCTCGTACGTCTCTCACGATCCCATTGGCCGAATTCTTACCTAGCTCGATTCTATCTAAGTGATAACACTTTACCCCTCCAGAGCAACCCTGAACCGCTCTGATCCGTCGGTTCCTTTGGGACGGGTGCTGATTGTCACGCCCGCGAAAGGCCGGATCGACGGACCTTTGCCCTATCTCCTGGTGTTAGCTTTCTGAGCTGACCTGAGCGGCGAACCTGTGTGACTCGTGAGCACACATGACCGAAGCGGAGCGGATCGGACTCATGGGACGGGCGGAAGAGAGACGTGCGCGACAGCGCGGTGGCCGCCGCGCGGCGCCCCCTACGCGCTCGTCCGCACCGGCGGCGCCGGCGGGCGGCACGGACACGATGGAGCCCACCGTCATCGGCGGCCGGGCGGCGGCCCGCAAGGCGGCCAAGGGCCGGGGCAAGCCCAAGGGCAAGGGGAAGGGCAAGGACGACCGGAGCTTCATACGCCGGCTCTTCACCTGGAAGAAGATCGTCGGCACGATCTTCGCCCTCTGCCTGCTCGGCATGGGCGCCTTCGTCGCGCTGTACGTCATGACCCCCATACCGGCCGCGAACGCCGACGCCACGCTGCAGAGCAACGTGTACAAGTACAGCGACGGCTCGATCCTCACCCGCAGCGGCAAGCTCAACCGCGAGACCGTCGACCTCGCCGAGGTCCCCAAGGAGGTCCAGCACACCTTCGTCGCCGCCGAGAACAAGACCTTCTACAAGGACTCCGGCGTCGACCTGAGGGGCACGGCCCGAGGCCTGCTCAACACGCTCTCCGGCAAGGGCGCGCAGGGCGGTTCGACGATCACCCAGCAGTACGTCAAGAACTACTACCTGACCCAGAACCAGACCGTCACGCGCAAGCTGAAGGAACTGGTCATCTCGCTGAAGCTGGACCGCCAGAAGTCCAAGGACTACATCCTCGCCGGCTACATCAACACCAGCTACTACGGCCGGGGCGCCTACGGCATCCAGGCCGCGGCGCAGGCGTACTACCACAAGGACGCCCAGAAGCTGACGGTCCAGGAGGGCGCGTACCTCGCGGCGCTCCTCCAGGCGCCGAACCAGTACGACTGGGCGATCGCCACCGACACCGGCAAGAAGCTGGCGCAGGCGCGGTGGAACTACGTCCTGGACAACATGGTCAAGATGAACTGGCTGGACGCGAGCAAGCGCCAGGCCCTGAAGTTCCCGGTGCCGAAGGCGCCCAAGGCGGCGCCCGGCATGGAGGGGCAGACCGGTTACCTGGTGGACGCGGCCAACGCGGCGCTGGAGCGGCAGCTCGTGGCCGACGGCACCGCCTCCAACCTCAATGACGCCGAGGCGCTGGTCACCCAGGGCGGCTGGACCGTCACACTGAACATCGACAAGAAGAAGCAGAAGTCGCTGGAGCAGTCGGTCAAGCAGCAGCTGACCGGCAAGCTCGACGCGAAGAAGCGGAAGGTCGACGGCGTCGTCCAGGCCGGTGCCGTCTCGGTCGACCCCAAGACGGGCAAGGTCGTCGCCCTGTACGGTGGCGTCGACTACTTCAAGCACTACACGAACAACGCGACGCGCAGGGACTACCAGCCCGCCTCCACCTTCAAGCCGGTCATCCTGGCCGCCGCCCTCAACGAGGGCGCGAAGACCCAGGACGGCCGGGCCATCGACGCGAACACGATCTACGACGGCACGAGCGGCCGCCAGGTGGTCGACAACGGCACCAAGGTCGGCTTCGCCCCGCCCAACGAGGACAAGCAGAACTACGGGAAGATCACCGTCCAGAAGGCGATGAACGACTCCGTCAACTCGGTCTTCGCGCAGATGGGCGTCGACGTGGGCATGAACGAGGTGATGACCGTCGCCGGCAAGCTCGGCATGGACACCAAGGGCATGCAGGCGGTTCCCGCGCAGACGCTGGGCTCCATGGGCGCGAGCCCGATGGAGATGGCCGGCATCTACGCCACCCTCGACAACCACGGCAAGAAGGTCACCCCGACGATCATCAAGTCGGCCGAGCGCAAGAACCAGGCGGTCAGCTTCCCGAACCCGATCGGCGAGCAGGTCGTCACGCCCGAGGCCGCCGACACGGTGACCTCGGTGCTCACGGGCGTGGTCGACGACGGTACGGCGAAGACGTCGGTGGCCAGCAACCCGGAGCGCGACGGCCAGCAGGTGGCGGGCAAGACGGGTACGTCCGACAAGAACAAGTCGGCCTGGTTCACCGGCTACACGCCGGACCTGGTGACCTCCGTCGGCCTGTTCGGCGAGGATCCCAAGTCGCACGCCCAGGTCCCGATGACGGGCGCCACGGGCAATGTCCCCGGAAGCCCGAGCGGCCGTATCAACGGTGGCAGCTACCCGGCCCGGATCTGGGCCGCCTACACCTTCGGGGTGATGGGCGGCGTCAGCAAGTTCGAGCTGGACACCACCCAGGGCGCTGCGGTCCAGCCGTCGGACACTCCGTCGAGCACCCCGAGCAACACGCCGTCGAGTACGCCGAGCAACACGCCGTCGAGCACACCCAGCAGCACGCCGTCGAACTCTCCCAGCAACAAGCCGTCGAACTCTCCCAGCAACAGCCCGTCGAACTCTCCCAGCAACAGCCCGTCCAACTCCCCGTCGCCCCCGCTGGACAACCCGCTCAATCCGAACAACGGCCAGTAGACGGCCGAAGAGAGGGCGCCCGGTGAAATCCGGGCGCCCTTTGCTGTTCTGTCGATGAACGATGGACGATTTTCGGCCGAGGTTCGGTCGAGTTCGACGTCATTAATTCACTTGACCCGGTTGACGCGTATGGGTCAAGCTGCCTTTCCGGCAGCTCAGAAAGAACGGCAGCCGCCATGGGCAGCCCTGACCAGGCTGCGAAATTTCAAACCAGGGGGAAATGCGTCATGCGCAAAATTTCTACCAAGCTCGCGCTCATTTCCGTTGCCGCAACTGCTTTTGCGATGATTCCGCTGGCTGGTACTTCATACGCGGCGGGCTGTTCCGGTGCCGGTTGCGACAACAAGGGGCCGAAGGCGACCGGCTGTGACTCGCCTGCCACTACGGAGCGGTCCATCAACAACAACGGTCGGGTGGCGGAACTTCGCTGGTCCACCGACTGCGTTGCGGGGTGGGTGCGCATCAAGAACAATGCCGACCCGTCGGTTTACGACTCGACTGCCACGATCGAGAAGTACAACGGCGACGGCAAGCTCTTGAAGTCCCTCTCTGTGCGGACTCCGAACGAGGGCGGGACCGACTGGTCGAACATGCTCGGCGGAGGGACGTACTACTACCGGGTCTGCGTCCGCTTCGACAGCGACCTTTACCCGCTGCTGTGCAGCACGAAGTTCTAGCGCAATGTTGCTCGGCGGGCGTCACGTGACCAGTTGACGCCCGCCGATTCGTTCGCATTCGCCCTGAAGTCAACTCTGCCAAGCAGGGGTTTTTCCGTATGCCCTCACTTGAAGACGTCGATATCGGAACCCCCGATCGATCTCGGTGCCGCCTGCGCTGGAGGGACAACCGTTGCGGTGCGGGATCAGCCCCCAATGACACGGCGCCGGATGATCGACCCGACGAAAGGGAAGCGCACGTCAGCTTCGATTCAGCTCGAACCAGACGACCTTCCCCGTACTCAGCCGGGTCGCACCCCACCGCCGCGCCAGCCGGTTGACGAGGTACAGGCCGCGGCCGCCCTCGTCGGTGGCGCGGGCCTGGCGCAACCGCGGCAACTGGGGCACGTCGTCGCCCACTTCGCAGCGCAGCACGTCGGTCCGCAGCAGCCGTAGCGTGACCGGACGCGAGGCGTACCGCACCGCGTTCGTGACGACCTCGCTCACCAGCAGCTCGACCGAGTCGCTCAGGTCCTCCATGTCCCAGCGCGCCAGCGCCCGCCGGGCCAGGCGCCGGGCACGGCCGGGGGCCGCGTCCTCCGGCTCCAGGAACCAGTACGCGACGTCACTCGGCGCGATCCCGTCGAAGCGGGCCGCGAGCAAGGCGATGTCGTCGTCCCGGTCGCCCGGCCCGAGCATGTCCAGCACCTCGTCGCACAGCGCCTCCAGCGGCGGCGGATGGTCCGGCCCCGTCAACGCCGCGGTCGCGGCGAGCTTCTCGCGCAGCTGCTCTATGCCGGTCCACACGTCCCGCAGCCGGGACTCCACCAGCCCGTCGGTGTACAGCAGCAGCGTCGCCCCGGCCGGCGCGTCCAGCTCCACGGCCTCGAAGTCGACGCCGCCGACGCCGATCGGCGCGCCCGGCGGCACCCGCAGCACCTCGGCCCGCCCGCCCAGATGCAGCAGCACCGGCGGCGGATGGCCCGCGTTGGCGATGGTGATGCGGTGCGAGACGGGGTCGTAGACGGCGTACAGGCAGGTCGCCATGCGGTCCGTGCCGAGGCGCTGGGCCTGCTCGTCGAGGTGGTGCAGGACCTCCTGCGGGGGCAGGTCCAGTCCCGCGAGGGTCTGGGCCGTCGTCCGCAGCTGGCCCATGATCGCCGCCGACGTCATGGAGTGGCCCATGACGTCACCGACGACGAGCGCGACGCGGCTGCCCGGCAGGGGGATCGCGTCGTACCAGTCGCCGCCCACCCGTGCCGTCTCCGCGGCCGGCAGATAGCGCGACGCCAGCCGGACGCCCGTCGGGCGCGGGAGGGTCTCCGGGAGCATCGTGCGCTGCAGCTCGTCGGCGATGTACGCCTCACGGCCGTACAGCACCGCCTTGTCGATCCCCAGCGCGCTGTGCGTGGCCAGCTGGGCGGCGACCAGCAGGTCGTCCGGCTCGAAGGGGATGCGCTCCGGGCGACGCAGGAACAGCGCGGCGCCGATCACCCGGCGTCGGCCCCGCAGCGGGGCGAGGATCGCGCGCTGGCCGCCGGGCACGGCCAGTTCGCCGCCATCGCCGAGCAGTTCGGGCAGCGCGGCGTGGGCCCCGGGCGCGTCCGTGAAGACCGGCCGCACCCCGCGCAGCACCTCCGCGAGCGCGCTGCCGGGCCGCACCTCGCACAGTTCGGCGCCCAGCGTGTCCAGCTCCGACAGCTCGGCCGGCTCCGGCTGGAGCGCCGGTGAGAAGCCCTCGGTGTCCCGTTCGGTCGGGATGCGGTCGGTGCGCCGCAGCCGCAGCACCAGCGGGCCCGTGGGGCGCTCGTCGCCGACCGGCAGCGGATCGCGCAGGTAGACCAGGATCGCGTCGGAGAACGTCGGTACGGTCGCCCGGCACAGACCCATGACGATCTCGTCCAGGTCGATGCCCCGGGCGATCCGCCGGGTCGCGGCGCCCACGAACCTGAGCCGGTCCCCGTCCCGCCGCATGGGCGTGGGCCGCCCGGGCGGCAGCCCCTGTCCGGTACGGCGCTCGGAGCCGTCCTGCGGCCGGTCCGGTTCGGTGCCCGGCTGGGCCGGGATGGACTCCGGCACGGGCCGCGGGCGATGGGTGTCGGGTTCCACGGCCGCGGGCTGGGAGTGCTCGGGGCCGCTGATGTCGGAGGGCGAGGCCGGTTCCTTTCCCTTGCCGCACGGCGTGGCCGTACCCGGCGTCGACGGTGTCTCCCCGGTGCGTGCCTGTGCGGGTAAGGCAGCCGAGGGCGTGGCCACCGGTGCCTGGGTGTGCAGGAGCGCCCCGCGGGCGTCCGCGGGGTCGGCGCCCGGCTGCGGGCGCTCGAAGGAGATCGGATGCTCCGTCACGCGTGTCGAATCCGTCCGTCCGGGGCTGCGCGTCGTACGCGCGGTTGGTCCCGCCGAAATCCCGATACCCGGAATACATGCACCCGGAACGGAATTCCCGCGTGGTCAGAGGATGTTCCTGTGTCACCGGCGAACCGTTCACGGCCCGTTCCGGTGTTGCCCTCGTACCCCTCGCTCACGTCCTGCCGCCCCTCGGTGACGATCGGTCAAGCCCAGCGCATGCTCCGCCCGTTGCTACTGCGCGCCCACCCGTCACCCGACCACCGCCCCTCAACGACGGTGCTGCGCACCGACCCCTGACTACTTTGCGGAGGACGATCCTACGGTTGCGGACCGGGGGCGCATCAAGGGTCTCATGTGGACACGTGCGCGGGCGTACGGTCCCAGTCCTCCGGCAACGAAGGTACAGCCCAGGACGGATCCGGGCGCCAGTGCTGCCAGCCGTCGCTGTACGGCGGGCCCCAGGCGCGGATCACCTCCACCGCGGACAGACCCGCCCGGCGTACCTGTTCGGCCACGTGATCGTCCATCAGCCCGTCCTGGCGGGCCTGCGCGAACTCGTCCTCGTCGCGCCAGGCCCAACTGCGATCGGGATACACACAGATGTCCAGGAAGTGGTCCTCGGAGTCGACTCCGCCGGCCCAACGCTCCAGCGGTGTCTCAAGGTTGACGTACCAGTTCTTGAACCGCCAGCCGGGCTCCCAGAACAGCCACACCGACCAGGGCTCGCCGGGCCGGGCCAGCTTCAGCACACCCGTGCCGAACCAGCGGTCGAGCTGGACGGTCCGGGGTTTGGTGTACCGCGAGCGCAGCGGCTCCTGGTGCACCGGCGTGCCGTCGGCGAGCACTGGTTTCACGCACTCGGTGCCGGGCGCCAGCCACACGGCGAGCAGCTCGGCGTCGTCCCGGACGACGGTGACGGGACGCGCGATGTGGACGCGGTCGCCGGCGTTCTCCCGGTAGCGCCACAGGACCTGTGTCCCGGGGGCCCAGAAGCCCGTCGACCCGCCCGCCACGTCCGCACTCACCGCTCCACCGTCCGTCATGCACAGATATTAGGTGCCGCAGGCATACGACGCTGCGGCGCGCGTCACGGTTCTCGCCACGGCGACCATCGGTTACGGGCGCGTCATCCGCAGGACATCCAGCGCCTCGTCGAGCTGCTGTTCGGTCAGGTCGCCGCGCTCCACGTACCCGCTCTCCAGCACCACCTGACGGATGGTCTTCCGCTCCGCCAGCGCCTTCTTGGCGACCTTCGCGGCCTCCTCGTACCCGATGTACTTGTTCAGCGGCGTCACCACGGACGGCGACGACTCGGCGTACTCGCGGGCCCGCTCCCGGTTCGCGGTGATGCCGTCCACGGTGCGGTCGGCGAGCAGCCGGGAGACGTTGGCCAGCAGCCGGACCGACTCCAGGATGTTCTTCGCGATCACCGGCAGCATGACGTTCAGCTCGAAGTTGCCGGCCGCTCCCGCGGTGGCGACCGTGGCGTCGTTCCCGATGACCTGCGCGGCGACCATGAGGACCGCCTCCGGGATCACCGGGTTGACCTTGCCCGGCATGATCGAGGAACCGGGCTGGAGGTCGGGCAGCGCGATCTCGGCGAGCCCGGTGCGCGGGCCGGACGACATCCAGCGCAGATCGTTGGCGATCTTCGTCAGCCCGACCGCGATGGTCCTGAGCTGCCCGCTCGCCTCGACGATGCCGTCCCGCGCGCCCTGCGCCTCGAAGTGGTCGCGGGCCTCGGTCAGCGGCAGCCCGGTGACCCGGGCGACCTCCTCGATGACGGCCGCGGAGAATCCGGGCGGGGTGTTGATGCCGGTGCCGACGGCGGTGCCGCCCAGGGGCAGCTCGGCGAGCCGGGGGAGCGAGGCGCGCAGCCGCTCCACGCCGTACCGGATCTGGGCCGCGTACCCGCCGAACTCCTGACCGAGCGTCACGGGCGTGGCGTCCATCAGATGCGTCCGCCCCGACTTCACGACGTCCGCGAACTCCTCCGACTTGCGCTCCAGCGAGCCGGCCAGGTGCTCCAGGGCCGGGATCAGGTCCCGGGTGACGGCGGCGGTCGCGGCGATGTGGATGGAGGAGGGGAAGACGTCGTTGGACGACTGCGAGGCGTTGACGTGGTCGTTGGGGTGGACGTCCCGGCCCAGCCGCTCGCTCGCCAGCGTGGCGACGACCTCGTTGGTGTTCATGTTGGACGAGGTGCCCGAACCCGTCTGGAAGACGTCGATCGGGAAGTGCTCGTCCCAGTCGCCCCGGGCGACCTCCGCGGCCGCCTCCTGGATCGCCTCGGCGATGTCCTTGTCGAGCACCCCGAGCCGCGCGTTCACCTTCGCGGCGGCGCCCTTGATCCGGGCGAGCGCCTCGATGTGGGCGCGCTCGATGCGCTGGCCGGAGATGGGGAAGTTCTCGACGGCGCGCTGGGTCTGGGCCCGCCACTTGGCCTCGGCGGGGACGCGTACCTCACCCATGGAGTCGTGCTCGATCCGGTATTCGCTCATGTCCGCTACAGCGGTCGGGAGGGCGGGGATGTTCCGGCCCCTGAGCCACCCGGGTGCTGTGACCCACGTCTCACCACGGCCGTGCAGCAGACCGGGGGGCGTGCGCGTCGGGGACGGGTGACAGGAAGGGAGGAGCGTGTGGAGACGGACTTCGACGCCTTCGTCGCCGCTCGGTCGGCCGCGCTGTTCCGGGGTGCCCTGGTGCTCACGGGAAACCGTGACGCGGCCGAGGACCTGGTCCAGGAGACCCTGGAGCGGGCCTGCCGGAAGTGGCGCGCGATCTCGGCCAAGGACGCCCCCGACGCCTATGTGCGGCGGATCATGGTGAACCTGGCCAACGACCGCTGGCGCAGGTTCCGCAGGACCGTGCCGGACAGCGCCGACCGCGTGGCGCCGGGGGACGAGTACGGACAGGTCGACAGCCGGGACCAGTTGGTGCGCGCGCTGCAGCAACTGCCCATGCGGATGCGGACGGTCGTGGTGCTGCGGTACTTCCACGACCTCTCCGACGCCGAGATAGCGGTCGACCTAGACATCTCCCCGAGCACGGTGCGCTCGCAGCTGGCCCGGGGGATCGAGAAGCTGAGAAGCCAGTTCCCCGCACTCTCCGACCCTTCACCACGGCAGCCCCAGGGAGGAATCCGATGACGTCGCACGAGGCGCGGCCCTCCGGCTGCGCACCTTTCGAAGAGGAACTGGTGAACGCCATGAACCGTTACGCGAACTGCGCCGACGCGCCCGACTTCGACGCGCCCGGCATCGTCCGCCGCACCCGGCGCAGGCGGGCCGTCGGCATCGCCGCGGTCGCCACCGCGCTGATCGTCGCGGGCGGGGGCACGGCCCTGGCCTCGATGTCGGACGGCACCGGCCACCGGGCTCGGCCCGCGGTGAGCGGCACGGTCGCCAAGAACGACGCCGCCACGATGCTGTTCCAGTTCTCCGACGGCCAGACCCTCCCGATCGACTTCGCGGGCTGGTCCCTGGACGGCTTCAAGTCGTACGTGCTGAAGACGCAGACCAAGCTCGGCACCGTCACCGAACGCCCGGTCACGGGCTGCAAGCCGGGCTCGGTGCTGGCCATCAGCCCGCACACCCCCAAGACGGTCAAGGCGGGTGACACGGTCAACGTGGTCCTCTGCGCCAAGTGACCGAAGACGCCCGCCCCTGCCGCAATCAGGGGCGGGCGTCCGTCCGGGAGATCAGGCCAGCCCCGGTCCCCGCACCGGGATCGACGTGAACGTCGGCTGCGGGGCCGGGTCCTGGAAGAAGTCGTTGCCCTTGTCGTCCACCACGATGAACGCCGGGAAATCCTCGACCTCGATCTTCCAGACCGCCTCCATGCCGAGCTCCTCGTACTCGACGACCTCGACCTTCTTGATGCAGTCCTGGGCGAGGCGGGCGGCCGGGCCGCCGATGGAGCCGAGGTAGAAGCCGCCGTGGCTGCCGCAGGCGTCCGTGACCTGCTTGCTGCGGTTGCCCTTGGCGAGCATCACCTTGGAGCCGCCCGCGGCCTGGAACTGCTCGACGTAGGAGTCCATGCGGCCGGCGGTCGTCGGGCCGAAGGAACCGGAGGCGTAGCCCTCCGGGGTCTTCGCCGGGCCCGCGTAGTACACCGGGTGGTCCTTCAGGTACTGCGGCATCTCCTCGCCGGCGTCGAGGCGTTCCTTGATCTTGGCGTGCGCGATGTCACGGGCCACGACCAGCGGACCGGTGAGCGAGAGGCGGGTCTTCACCGGGTACTTGGTGAGTTCGGCGAGGATCGACTCCATCGGCTGGTTGAGGTCGATCTTCACGACGTCGGAGGACTCGTCGAGGTGCTCGTCGGTCGTCTCCGGCAGGAAGCGCGCCGGGTCCGTCTCCAGCTGCTCCAGGAAGACGCCCTCGGGCGTGATCTTGGCGAGTGCCTGGCGGTCGGCCGAGCAGGAGACGGCGATGGCGACCGGGCAGGACGCACCGTGCCGCGGCAGCCGGACGACCCGTACGTCGTGGCAGAAGTACTTGCCGCCGAACTGCGCGCCGATGCCGATCTTCTGCGTCAGCTCGAAGACCTTCTGCTCCAGCTCCTTGTCCCGGAAGCCGTGCCCGAGCTCGGAGCCCTCGGCCGGGATCTCGTCCAGGTAGTGCGCGGAGGCGTACTTGGCGGTCTTCAGCGCGTACTCGGCGGACGTACCGCCGACGACGATCGCCAGGTGGTACGGCGGACAGGCGGCCGTGCCCAGCGAACGGATCTTCTCCTCCAGGAACTTCATCATGGAGGCCTCGTTCAGGACGGCCTTGGTCTCCTGGTACAGGAACGACTTGTTGGCGGAGCCGCCGCCCTTCGCCATGAACAGGAACTTGTAGGCGCCGCCGTCGGTCGCGTACAGCTCGATCTGGGCCGGGAGGTTGGAGCCGGTGTTCTTCTCGTCCCACATGGTCAGCGGGGCCATCTGCGAGTAGCGCAGGTTCAGCCGGGTGTAGGCGTCGTAGATGCCCTGGCTCAGGGCCTCCTCGTCGCCGCCCCGCGTGAGGACGTTCTGCCCGCGCTTGCCCATGACGATCGCCGTGCCGGTGTCCTGGCACATCGGCAGCACGCCCGCGGCCGCGATGTTGGCGTTCTTCAGCAGGTCCAGCGCGACGAACTTGTCGTTGGCGGACGCCTCGGGGTCGTCGATGATGCGGCGGAGCTGGGCGAGGTGGGCGGGCCGCAGGTAGTGCTGGATGTCGTGGATGGCCTCCTCGGCGAGCTTGCGCAGCGCCTCCGGCTCCACCTTGAGGAACGTCCGCCCGTCGGCCTCGAAGGTGGAGACACCCTCGGAGGTCACCAGCCGGTAGGGGGTGGTGTCCTCTCCCATGGGCAGCAGATCGGTGTACGCGAACGCAGGGTTGGGCGGGGGGGAACTAGGCGGCATCGCGGGCCATTCCTCACTCGACAGACGACGACCCGCCGACGTTGGCGGGCCTCACCAGCCTAGAACCTGTCCAAGGCCGGAAGCCTGTGAGGTAGGGCTCAGTCGGGGGTGTCGCGATCTATCGTGTTTGGGTACGCTGCTGCCGTGGACCTTCAGAAGCACACCGAACCCGCCCCCGCGGCGCCGGAGCTGCGTGCCTCGGACGCCGACCGGGACCGTGTCGCCGACATCCTGCGCGAGGCCCTCGCCGAGGGCCGTCTGACCGCCGACGAGCACGCCGAGCGGGTGGAGGGCGTGCTCGCCGCCAAGACGGTCGGCGAGCTGGAGGTCTTCATACGGGACCTGCCGGCCGCCCACCGCCATCGCGCGGCCCCCGCCTTCGCCGCGGCCCCGAGCCGCCCCACCCTGGGTGCGATCCCGGTGGACCCGGACGACAACGTTGTGGCGGTGTTCAGCAGCGCCATGCGCAAGGGCCGCTGGCGGGCCGGCCGCCGTATCCACGCGTACGCGATCTTCGGAAGCGTGGAGATAGACCTCAGCGAGGCCCTCTTCGAGTACCAGCAGGTCGTGGTCAAGGCGGTCTCGGTCTTCGGCAACATCGAGGTACGCGTCCCGGAGAACGTGTCGCTGCGCGGCACCGGCGGTGGTGTGCTCGGCAACTTCGAGGTGGCTCCGCTGGATTCGTCCGACCCGGACGCCCCCGTCGTCTACGTCGACGGCTGGGCCGTGCTGGGCAACGTGGAGGCGCGGCCCAAGCGGGGCAAGCTCGTCGCCGACATCCTCGATCGCGTTCAGCGCAAGGTCGACCGGAGTTTGCGCAAACACCTGGGCCATTGACAAGTGTGAATCGTGGATTCCAGCGGTTCGGAACTCAGTGCATAGGCGCGCGCACAGCGGGTAGGGCTTGCTGCATCGTCTCTCGCTCGCGAAGCCGTCGTCAGGAGTAGACCGTGCTGCAACCGCCGCATACGTCCCTGCAGGTAGCTGCCGTACCGGCCCAGCGGGGGCCAGTGCGGGACAGGGACCAAGACGCTCCATGGCACACCGAGGCGGTGTGCCGGCGCGACGAGGCCGGCCTGTTCTTCGCCCCTTCCAAGGAACCCACCGCCGCCCGGCTCTCCCGCGAGGAGGCGGCCAAGCGGGTCTGCGCCCGCTGCCCGGTCATGGTCGAGTGCCGCGAACACGCCCTGCTGCAGCCCGAGCCCTACGGCGTCTGGGGCGGCCTGACCGCCGCGGAACGCCGCGTGGTCCTGGCCCGCCGCCGACGCCGCGAGATGGAGCTGAAGAAGGCCGCGCGGGCGCAGGGCCGTATAGCGCAGGCGGGCTAGCCGCGAGACGCACGTGAGCCGGGCGCCCCCTCCGCACCAGGGGGCGCCTCCGTGTTCACGTGCCCGCCGCCGCTACTTGGCCCGGTCGAAGTCGATCGCGCTGTAGGCCCGCAGCTTGCTCAGCCGGTGGTCGGAGGCGATCCGCCGGACCGTGCCCGACTTCGAGCGCATCACGATCGAGTCGGTCGTCGCGGTCTCCGAGCGGTACCGCACCCCGCGCAGCAGCTCGCCGTCGGTGATCCCGGTCGCGACGAAGAACACGTTCTCCCCGGAGACCAGGTCGTCGGTCATCAGCACCCGGTCCAGATCGTGCCCGGCGTCGATCGCCCGCTGCCGCTCCGCGTCGTCCTTCGGCCACAGCTTGCCCTGGATGGTCCCGCCCAGGCACTTCACCGCGCAGGCCGAGATGATCCCTTCCGGCGTACCGCCGATGCCGAGCAGCATGTCGACGCCGGTGCCCTCGCGCAGCGCGTAAATGGACCCGGCGACATCACCGTCGGAGATCAGCTTGATGCGCGCGCCCGCCTCCCGGATCTCCTTGATGATCCCCTCGTGCCGCGGCCGGTCCAGGATCACCACCGTCACGTCCTCCGGGGTCGACCGCTTGGCCTTGGCGACCCGCCGGATGTTCACGGACACCGGCGCGTCGATGTCGACGAAGTCCGCCGCCTCGGGCCCGGTGACCAGCTTGTCCATGTAGAACACGGCCGACGGGTCGAACATCGACCCGCGGTCGGCGGCCGCCAGCACGGCGATCGCGTTCGGCATGCCCTTGGCCGTCAGGGTCGTGCCGTCGATCGGGTCGACGGCGATGTCACACTCCGGCCCCGTGCCGTCTCCGACACGCTCCCCGTTGAAGAGCATCGGCGCCTCGTCCTTCTCGCCCTCGCCGATGACCACGATGCCGTTCATCGACACCGTGTGGACGAGGGTCCGCATGGCGCGCACCGCGGCACCGTCGGCGCCGTTCTTGTCGCCCCGCCCGACCCAGCGGCCGGCGGCCATCGCGGCGGCTTCGGTCACCCGGACGAGTTCCAGGGCGAGGTTGCGGTCGGGGGCTTCGCTGGGGACTTCGAGCTCGGACGGCAGGTGATGATGCTCGGTCATCGAGGCGCACCTTTCTGATACGACGACGGCCGGATGAGGGTTCGACTCTCGACTCTATCGTCAGTCCGACAAAATGAGCAGGGGACCCCACGGATGAGCGGACCGGGCACCTGCGACGATAGGGGGCGTGGCAGGTTCGAACGGCAAGCAGAAAACGGTCCGGGACATGATCCTCTCCCTGGGCCTGATCGGGATCGCGGCGGCGCTCATCTACGTGTTCATCCCGCACGACGACTCCGCTCCCGACATCCCCCGGGTGGACTACCGCGTCGAGCTCCTCACGGCGCGCCGTTCCGCGGCCTACCCGGTGGCCGCCCCCGAGGGCCTGCCGACGGCCTGGAAGGCGACCTCGGTCCGCTTCGACGGCGCGAACTCCGACGCCTGGCACCTGGGCTTCCACGCCCCCGACGGTCAGTACGTGCAGATCGAGCAGTCCACTCAGAAGCCGTCGGAGTTCATCGACCAGGCCACCCAGGGCGCGACGGCCACCAAGAACACCCAGCGGATCGACGGCCGGACCTGGACCCGCTACACCGGCGGCCGCTACCACGCCCTGGTGCTGCCCGCCAAGGGCTCGACCACCGTGGTCGCGGGCACCGGCTCCTTCCAGCAGCTGACCGAGATGGCGCGGGCCCTGAAGACGTCGTGACCGCATCCGAGCGCGCGAGAGGCCCCCGGCGACACCGCCGGGGGCCTCTCGTCGTACGGAACCCGCTCAGACCGAGGTGACGACCTGCTCGTACTCCAGGCGCGGGGAGCGCGGGAACCAGGCGTCCTCGCCCGGCTTGCCGATGTTGACGACCATCAGCGGGGTGTGGTCGTCGTCCAGGAACTCCTTCTGGATGCCCGCGAGGTCGGCGCCGGTCATCGGGCCGGCGGCGAGGCCGGCGGCGCGCACGCCGATGATGAAGTAGGCGGCCTGCAGGGCGGCGTTCAGGCCGGCGTTCTTCTCACGGGCCTCGCGGCTGCCGGCGAACATGTCCTTGGCCTGCGGGAAGTGCGGGAAGAGGTGCGGCAGCTCCTCGTGGAACTCGTTGTCCGCGGAGAGGATCGCGACCAGCGGGGCGGCGGCGGTCTTCTTCTGGTTGCCCTCGGCCAGGTGCTTCACCAGACGCTCACGGGCCTCGGCGGAGCGGACCAGCGTGACCCGCAGCGGTGACTGGTTCATGGACGTCGGGCCGTACTTGACCAGGTCGTAGATCGCCTGCACCTGCTCTTCGGTCACCGGCTCGTCGGTGAAGGTGTTCGCGGTGCGGGCCTCACGGAACAGCAGGTCCTGGGCGGCGGGGTCGAGAACGAGAGACATGCGGGATCTTCCTCGGGGTGGCGTCGGACTCCGTACCGGACCGCGGTCCGGATAGGCTGACGTGACGAAGGTACGCCAAGGAATTTCAAGCTTCAACAAAAACCGGGGCCCGGGTGATCCGCTTCACAAGAACCCGTCCGTGTACGGCTACTCGCCTTCCTCGTCCCCGGCCTCTTCCTCCTCCGCCAGCGCCGCGTCCAGCCGGGCCCGCGCCCCGTCCAGCCAGCGCCGGCAGACCTTGGCCAGCTCCTCGCCCCGCTCCCACAGCGCCAGGGACTCCTCCAGCGTCGTCCCGCCGGCCTCCAGCCGTCGTACGACCTCGATCAGCTCGTCCCGGGCCTGCTCGTACCCGAGCGCCTCTTCCGCCACCTTGCTGCTCATCCGCCCACCCTAGACATCGACTCGTACGGAGAACTCACCCTCGGAGACCCGTGCCCGCAACGGCTCCTGAGCCGTCACCTCGGCCGGGTCCCGCACCACGTGGCCGTCGGCCTTCTGCAGCACGGCGTAACCGCGCTTCAGAGTGGCGGCGGGGGAGAGGGCCACCACGCGGGCGTGCGTGTGCGTCAGTTCGGAGTCGGCGCGGTCGAGGAGATGACCGAGGGTCCGCCGGGACCGCTCGACCAGCGAGGCCACATGGTCGGCCCGTTCGTCGATCATCCGGTGCGGATCCTCTATCGAGGGCCGCGCGAGGGCGTGCGCGAGCCCCCGCTCCTCCCGCTCGACGAAGGCCTCCACGCACCGCCGCGCCCGGTCCCGCAGCTGCCGCACCCGCTCGTACTCCTCCCCGACGTCCGGTACGACCTTCTTGGCCGCGTCGGTCGGCGTGGAGGCCCGCAGGTCGGCGACGTAGTCGAGAAGGGGGTTGTCCGGCTCGTGGCCGATGGCCGACACCACCGGCGTACGGCACTCGGCGACCGCGCGCACCAGCTGCTCGTCGGAGAAGGGCAGCAGATCCTCCACGCTGCCGCCGCCGCGCGCGACGATGATCACATCCACGTCGCCCAGCTCGTCGAGTTCCTTCACCGCCTGTACTACCTGCGGGACGGCGTGCACGCCCTGGACGGCGACGTTGCGCACCTCGAAGCGGACGGCGGGCCAGCGGTGCCGGGCGTTCTCCAGCACGTCCCGCTCGGCCGCCGAGGCCCGTCCGCACACCAGCCCGATCAGCTGCGGCAGAAACGGCAACGGCTTCTTCCGCTCCGCCGCGAACAGGCCCTCGGCGGCCAGTGTCTTCTTCAACTGCTCCAGCCGCGCGAGCAGTTCACCGACCCCGACGGGCCTTATCTCGGCGGCGCGCAGCGAGAGCTGGCCACGGGGCGCGTACCACTCGGGCTTGGCGTACACGACCACGCGCGCGCCCTCGCTCACGATGTCGGCCACCGCGTCGAACGTCTGCCGATAACAGGTGACCCCGATCGAGATGTCGTACGAGGGGTCGCGCAGTGTCAGGAACACCACCCCGGCGCCGGGCCGTCGCGACAACTGCGTGATCTGCCCCTCGACCCAGACAGCCCCCAGCCGGTCGATCCACCCGCCGATGAGCCGCGACACCTCACCGACGGGCAGGGGAGTCTCCGCGGACGTGTTGAGAGCCATGCCGCGAGGGTAACGGCCACGACTGACACCCCGGGCCGGCGCCGTCGACCGGACATGATCTTCGGCCTCCCGGGCGCGGCCTTACGATGGTTCGCATGACCGCTTCGCCTGGCCGCCGTGTCCTGCTCGCCGCCCCCCGGGGCTACTGCGCGGGTGTGGACCGCGCCGTGATCGCCGTCGAGAAAGCCCTGGAGCAGTACGGGGCTCCGATCTATGTCCGGCACGAGATCGTGCACAACAAGTACGTGGTGCAGACCCTGGAGAAGAAGGGCGCGATCTTCGTCGAGCGCACGGAGGAGGTCCCCGAGGGGAACATCGTGATGTTCTCCGCGCACGGCGTGGCCCCGGTCGTGCACGAGGAGGCCGAGCGCGGCAGGCTGGCCACCATCGACGCGACCTGCCCGCTGGTCACCAAGGTCCACAAGGAAGCCGTCCGCTTCGCCAAGGAGGACTACGACATCCTCCTGATCGGGCACGAGGGCCACGAGGAGGTCATCGGCACCTCCGGCGAGGCCCCCGACCACATCACGCTGGTCGACGGCCCCGGCGACGTCGCCCAGGTCGAGGTCCGCGACCCCTCCAAGGTCGTGTGGCTCTCCCAGACCACGCTCTCCGTCGACGAGACCATGGAGACCGTCGACGCCCTCAAGGAGAAGTTCCCGCAGCTGATCTCCCCGCCCAGCGACGACATCTGCTACGCCACCCAGAACCGTCAGCTCGCGGTGAAGCAGATGGGCGCCGAGGCGGACCTGGTCATCGTCGTCGGCTCCCGCAACTCCTCCAACTCCAAGCGCCTTGTCGAGGTGGCCAAGCTGGCCGGCGCCCGCGAGGCCTACCTGGTGGACTTCGCCGACGAGATCGACGAGGCCTGGCTGGAGGGCGTCTCCACGGTCGGCGTGACCTCCGGCGCCTCCGTCCCCGAGGTCCTGGTCGAGCAGGTCCTTCAGTGGCTGTCCCAGCGCGGCTTCGAGGACGTGGAGATCGTCAAGGCGGCCGAGGAGTCCATCACCTTCTCGCTGCCCAAGGAACTCCGCCGTGACCTCCGCGAGGAGGCGGCGGCACTGATCGCCGAGCGCACCGCAACCTCGGCCGAGTGACCGCCAGTCGTCCGTCGTAACGTAGGGCCATGCAGATCTTCGGCGTTGACATCGGCGGATCCGGGATCAAGGGCGCCCCTGTTGATCTCGACAGGGGCGACCTGGCCCAGGAGCGGTTCAAGGTGCTCACCCCGCACCCTTCGACACCCGACAGCGTGGCCGACGGGGTCAAGCTGGTCGTCGACCAGTTCGGGTGGACCGGCCCGGTGGGCCTGACCTTCCCGGGCGTGGTCACGGACGGCTCCCACATCCGTACGGCGGCGAACGTCGACAAGAGCTGGGTCGACACGGACGCGCGCGCGTTGTTCAGCGAGCGCCTCGGCGGCCTCCCGGTGACGGTGGTCAACGACGCGGACGCGGCGGGCGTCGCCGAGATGCACTTCGGCGCCGGCAAGGACCGCAAGGGCGTGGTCATCCTGCTGACCTTCGGCACCGGCATCGGCAGCGCCCTGTTCGTCGACGGAATCCTCGTCCCCAACAGCGAACTCGGCCACCTCGAACTGCACGGCCACGACGCGGAGAAGCGCGCCTCCAGCAAGGCCAAGGACGACGAGGAACTCTCCTGGGAACACTGGGCGCACCGCGTCCAGAAGTACCTCGCCCACGTCGAGATGCTCTTCTCGCCCGACCTGTTCATCATCGGCGGCGGCGTCAGCCGCAAGGCACAGAAGTTCCTGCCCCACATCGAGGGCATCGCGGCGGAGATCGTCCCGGCCCAGCTGCAGAACAACGCGGGCATCGTGGGCGCGGCGATGCACGCGGCGACGGACGGCTAGCGGAACGGGTCGTTCCGATACCGGAGCGCCTGCCGGCGCCGCAGGGCGATCTTGCGCACGGTGACGATCACCCCCGCGACCAGCGTCCCCCCGTACAGCCACAAGGCCTGCGTGGCGAGTGCCGTCACCAGGCCCATCAGGCGGCCCAGCAGCCCGCCGCCACCGTCGTCGGCGATCGGCAGCAGGCCCACCGCGAAGGCGATCGGTACGACGACGGGCGCGCTCACCAGGTCGTTTCTGCGCACCCAGACCGCCGTCAGCAGGCACACCGGCAGGAACAGCACGCCGTAGAAGGCCGTCGAGGACCCGAAGAGCAACGCGTCCAGGCAGCCCAGCACGAGCATCGCCGTCCCGCTGAACAGACCGCCGCCCAGCCCGGTCAGCCGCGGGTTCGGCAGCCGCCGCACCGCCTCGTCCGGCGGCGGGCCCGGCTGCCGCGACGCCGGACGGGCGCCCGGACGTCGCTGCGCGGGACGGGCGCCGGCCTCCGCGGCACCGCCGTGCGCCGCATGCGGGGGCAGCGGGGGCATGCCGCGTCGCGTTCCGTCGTGCGGGGGTCGCGTCCTGTGTTGCTCCACACGACCAACCTAGGTCGGTTTATGTGCCGAATCGCGTCTCGGACACGCCGGAGGGCAGAGCTTGGCCATGCGTTCGATCGGTCGCCGGAGCGGGGTCGGGCACGCCGTAGACTGGGGGATCGGCCCAGCCTCGCCAGTCCCCTCCTCTCACGTACGGGAAGTCGCAACGTGTCGCTCACGATCGGAATCGTCGGTCTGCCGAATGTCGGCAAGTCGACCCTGTTCAACGCCCTGACCAAGAACGACGTGCTCGCGGCCAACTACCCGTTCGCCACCATCGAGCCGAACGTGGGCGTGGTCGGCGTCCCCGACGCGCGCCTCACCAAACTGGCCGAAATCTTCTCCTCGCAGCGCGTCCTGCCGGCGACCGTCGACTTCGTCGACATCGCGGGCATCGTGCGCGGCGCCTCCGAGGGCGAGGGCCTGGGCAACAAGTTCCTCGCGAACATCCGTGAGTCCGACGCGATCTGCCAGGTCATCCGCGCCTTCAAGGACGAGAACGTCGTCCACGTCGACGGCAAGGTCTCGCCGAAGGACGACATCGAGACGATCAACACCGAGCTGATCCTCGCCGACCTCCAGACCATCGAGAAGGTCCTGCCGCGCCTGCAGAAGGAGTCGCGGATCAAGAAGGACATCGCGCCGAAGGTGAAGGCCGTCGAGGAGGCCAAGGAGATCCTGGAGAAGGGCGACACGCTCTTCGCGCACGGCATCGTCCAGGGCAGCGAGCGCGCCGAGCCCCTGCACGACCTCCACCTCCTGACGACCAAGCCCTTCCTCTACGTCTTCAACGTCGACGAGGACGAGTTGGTCGACGAGGACTTCAAGAACGAGCAGCGCGCCCTGGTCGCCCCCGCCGAGGCGATCTTCCTCAACGCCAAGCTGGAGGCGGACCTCGCCGAACTCGACGAGGACGAGGCGCTGGAGCTGCTCCAGTCCGTCGGCCAGGACGAGCCCGGCCTCGCGACCCTGGCCCGCGTCGGCTTCGACACCCTCGGCCTGCAGACCTACCTCACGGCCGGCCCGAAGGAATCCCGCGCCTGGACCATCAAGAAGGGCGCCACCGCCCCCGAGGCCGCCGGCGTCATCCACACCGACTTCCAGAAGGGCTTCATCAAGGCGGAGGTCATCTCCTTCGACGACCTGGTGGAGACCGGCTCGGTCGCCGAGGCCCGCGCGAAGGGGAAGGCGCGGATGGAGGGCAAGGACTACGTGATGCAGGACGGGGACGTGGTGGAGTTCCGCTTCAACGTGTAGCGGGTGACATACCACCACTTCTCTCGTCCGGCAGACGTGCCGGTCACACGGGGTCTGGCCCCTCGGGGCCAGACCCCTGCATTCGTGTCAGTCCCGATCGCTCACCCAATGGCAGGTGAAAGTACTGACGTTCGAGTGAGAACACGCGAGGTACTGGCCGACACTGACTGACGTCAGAGAGTCATTGTAGTCACCGTCGAGATTCATCCACTGATGCGGATGCACCACAATCGGACCCCATGGGTGCTTGTTCTGTGTGTAACCGTTGTAGTTCCCGTCCGCATAAAGGAACATGTTCTGATCCGTATTGTTCGCGATCGATGACACGGCGTCGTTCACGTCCTTGCCATTGGTGAACTTGGATCCTCGGAGATCTTCGATGCCACCCGTGTAGCCGCTCATCTTGGGATTGATCCTCGGCAGGACAGCGGCGGATCCAGTGAGCCCCGAGTTCTCGTACAGGCAGACATACCCGTCCTGACATTGCCATGCCGCTTGCGCTTCCGCGGGGAGCACGATCAGCGTTCCGGCGATTGCCAGGCCAGTGGCGAGAGCCGCCTTGAAGGCCGTGTGTCGTTTGTTCATTTACGCCCCAGTCATAGGTGCGCCATCGCCGGCAGTCAACGCCACCGCAATAGCGAATGAAGGTTTGTCGCATAATCGGTTCCGAGTGGGCGGAACCCATAGAATTTCTGCGTCGATCCAGTGGAAGGCGGACGCCACACCCCCGGAAGGCGCACATGGGAGTCACCCGTCGGCCCACCCCATCGGCATCTCATCCCGCCGGCACGGCGCGTATGACGCCGCCTTCCCAGCCGACCTGACCCGTGACGCCCATGATCTGGGCGCCCGTGATCTACACGTGCCGGAGCCAGGTGACCCGGTCGTAGAGCGGCTCGAAGCCGGTGCGGAGCATGTTGTGGAGGGATGTGTTGTGCTCGCCAGGGCCCTGCGCGCCGGTCTCGGCGACGAGCCATCGGCAGCCGGCATCTCGGGCCGCCCGGGTGCGGGCGGTGAGCAGAGCCGACTGGGCGCCCCGACCACGCCCTTCGGGAAGGGTGGCTCCGCCGAACATGTCGGCGCAGTCTCCGTTGAGGAAAACGCTCCCGACCGCGATGATCCGCTCGCCCTCCCAGACGGCGTACTGCCGCCAGTTCGGTCTGCCCACGCAGGACGCGGCCGTGTCGATCATGCCTGGCGTGCCGAACCCGAAAGTGGTCATCATGACCGTGGCCCACTCCTGTGCCTGGTGGGGCTCGACGGGGCCGACCCGCAGGCCCGAAGCCAGCGGGGTGACGCCGGAGGTGGGGGCCGAGGCGACGTCCGTCTCGCACCACAGTTTGGTGTATCGGCCGCCCTCGGTGAGATTCCACCTCTTTGCTGTCGAGGCCCAGTCGGGTGGCAGCAGGGGCGGGCCGATCATGAACGCGCCCTGGGAAACCCCCTGCCGGCGGTAGAAGTCGCACACCTCGCCCACCACGTCCTCGGTGACACTCTCCCGGTCGTCGAACCCGCCCGCCCGGTTGAAGAAGCCGCTCGCATCCTGGCGCACGGCCAGAACGGACGCCGGACCGACGGACAGCGCATTGACGCCCAGTGCCTGCCGCAAGGGTGTCGGAGCGCCGCTCATGAAGTCGACGTAGGCCAGGATCTCGGTCTGCTCGGCCAGGCCGACCGGCACAACGCGGCTCATGCCCGCACTCCCTCTTGCTCGTCATCGCCCCCTGACTGTCCGGTGCGCACGAAGTCCAGCACGGCGTCGACGAATGCTTCCGGCTCCTCGATGTGCCCGAAGTGGCCGCTCCCGGGCATCTCGCACAGTCGGGAGTGTGGCAGCGCGGCGGCCATCTCGTATGCGTAGCGGGTCGGGCAGATGAAGTCATGGGTGCCGACGATCACCAGGGCCGGCACGTCGATCTCCTGGAGTTGGCTTCGTACGTCCCACTCGACCTTCAGCCGGTTGGGGTCGTGGGTCACCTGGAGGTCGAGCTCGCCGACCCGCTCCACCGTCTCGCGGTAGTCGGCGAAGTACGCGGGCAGGATGGCGCCCAAAAAGCGCCGGTGCGACTCGTCGTCGGTGATCTCCAGGGTCCGTGACACCTCGGATGCGTCCCACATCCGACCCGCCTCGACCGCCTCCGGTCGGTCGGACCAACGTTCGACGAAGACCGCCATCTCCTGGGTCGCCGTGTCCATCAGCTCCTGCCCGTACACGGGTGCGGTGTCGTAGAGGATCAGGCCGTCGACGCGGTCGGCGTGATCGATGGCCATCTGGAGGGCGACGAAGCCACCGTGGGAATGGCCGAGGAAGTACGCGCCGGGGGCCTCGATGTCGTCGAGTACCGCCACGGCGAAGTCGGCGTAGCGGGGCATCGAGTAGTCCCCGTCCGGCAGCAGGTCGCTGTCGCCGGCTCCGATGGGATCCAGGTAGACCATGGTCAAGTGCTTCTCCAGGGCCGGCATGCGCAGATACGCGGGGTGGACGCCGGGACCGCCGGACTGGACAACGCACAGAGGGCCTTCACCGGCGACTCTGTACACCTGGCGGACGCCGTCGACCACGGTCTGGGCCTTGCCGTTGGGAACGTGATGGGTTGTGTTCACACCCGCACGATGCGGTGAGGCCCCGGAAAGTTCGATCCGCTTCAGAACTCGTCCGCCGCATGCGGAGGGGAGCGTGAGACCGATCACATCCATTGAATGCGTGTGACACTCTCGTTCTTTTTTGTGGCGCATGGGCGTTCCGGGACGGGAGGCGACGCTCCGGGCTGCAGAAGGTTCCGCAAGGTAGGGCTGATGCCGGCGGGCCGGGCGAGCCGGTCGACCCTCGTGCGGCTGATACGACGTCTGCCGGGCCGGACGTGCACACCCCACGGGTGCTCGGAGGCGGACGAGTTCGCCGAAACCACGCCCCCCGGCGTGACGTCGCGCGCATCGAGCTGCCCGCCCAGCTTGCCGCCGACCTTGCGCTCTGACCGCGCACCGCCCCGAACTCGTCGCGGACCAGGTGCGGATGGTCTGCCTGAACACAGGTTCACGTGCGCGGCTTTGGAAATTCGTCCTGTTCTAGAGTGACAGAATGTTGAGTTTCCGGACGGACGGCCTACCACGAGACTCCGAATTGGTGCACGCGGCACAGGCCGGCGACGCGAGCGCTCTTGGGCTGCTCCTCGCCAGGCACGAGGCGGGCATGTACGCCGTGGCACTGTCCCTGCTCGGACACAGCCACAGTGCCGAGGACGCCGTCCAGGAAGCGGCGATCATCGCGCTACGGCGTATCGGCGACGTGCGAGATCCGGAGGCAACCGGTCCGTGGTTACGGGCGATCGTACGTAACGTATGCCGGTCCCAGCTCCGGAAGAAGTCCGCGATTCCCATGGCCGATTTCGCGTTCGCTGACTCGAAGGACTCGTTGTCCGCCCCTCCCGACCCCGCGGAAATCCTTGATCGGCACGTGCTACGAGACTGGATCTGGAGTGCGCTGGAAGAGCTGACGTCCACTTTGCGGCTGGTGGCGATGCTGCGCTACTTCACCGACGTCACGTCGTACGAAGACATCGCGTCTCTGTGCGGCGTCCCCGTGGGCACCGTGCGCAGCCGACTCAGCCAAGTACGGACGAAGCTGACGCAAACGCTCGCGGATACGTCGGACCGGGCGCACCACGATGCGGGCAGGCTGACGTCGATGCACCGCGGCCTCGCAGAGGAGACCCTGGCATCCGCCCATCGCGGGGACATCCGATCCGCGCTCCTCGAACAGTGGTCTTCACGCGCCGAGATGACCTGGCCCACCGGTTTGCGCAGCGACATCGGGCGGCTACCGATCGCGTTCGAGCGTGACCTCTCGGACGGTGTCCGCCAGGAGCTTCGGAACGTAGTGGCCAGCCGTGAGGTCGTCATCTGGGAGTCCGCGCTCGTCAGCCCTCCGGAAGACCCGTTCCACTGCCCTCCGAGCGTCGTCTGGGTGCACTTCATGGACGAAGGCGTGATCAACAGGATCCGTCTGTACCACCCGCGCCGCCGATAGAGGTCCTCGATCGATCGAACTCTGGCGCCACTGCCCGCATCCCGTGTGTATGAGCGCCAAGAACGGTGTCCCGCGTCGGGATTCCACATACTTCACCAGCAGCATGTGCCTGTCGGGAACGCAGATGAGCGATATGGGCCGGATCATCGAGGAACGCGAAGACCGGCGAATCCATGTTGGCGTTCAGTCGTCGTCGCCGCTTACAAAAAGCCCATGACGACCTCCTGCAATCGGAACGACTCCCGCTGCGTACGTCAGGAACAGCATGGGCGTGGACCAGCATGATCGGCCCGGTGATCAGGTGTCCCCCAGACCTCAGGCATCGATCACTGGCCACGCTGAATGAGCTCACTGTTCCGTCCGTCCTCCGGCAGATCGAGCGCGCGGCCTGACCGGCGACCGGCGGATCAGCCTCCCCGCGCCACCCGCCGGCACGCCTCGACGTACCCCGCCACCAGTGCCCGCCGGTCCTCCCGGCGCCACGCCAGCACATAACGGCTCGGGCCCAGTCCGCGCACCGGGCGGGTCACCACGCCGCCCATGGTGACCAGCGGGACGTTGCCCGTGGCCACCAGGCACACCCCCAGGCCGGCGACCAGGGCCTCGTACGTCTCCTCCGTGCTGGCGATCTCCGCGCCCACCCGGGGCGGGCGGCCACCGCGTTCCTCGAGCGCCAGCCAGTGGTCGCGCAGGGGGCCCGCGCTGGGCGGCAGGGCGAGGAAGGGCTCGTCGGCGAGGTCCGCGAAGTCGATCTCGGGGCGGGCGGCGAGGGGGTGGGTGTCGGGGAGGGCGACCAGGCGGGGCTCCTCGGCGACCACCGTCCAGGCGTACCGCTCCTGGTCGGGCAGGGGCAGCCAGACGAACGCCACGTCCGCCTCGCCGTCCGCGAGCCCCGCCGTCGGATCCTCCCAACTGACCTGACGCAGCCGGACCGTGGCCCCGGGGTGCGCCGCCGTGAAGCGGGAGCGGATCGCCGGGAGCAGACCGCCACGGCCGGGGCTGGTGCTCATCCCCACGACCAGTGTGCTGCGCAGCGCGGTTCGCGCCTCCCGCATCGCCGACGCGCCCTCCGCCCACGCCTCGATCACCCTCCGGGCGTGCGGCAGCAGTTCCGCGCCGGCTGGGGTCAGCTCCACACCCTGCCGGTCCCGGCGCAGCAGTTGCACCCCCAACTGCCGCTCCAGCGCCCGGATCTGCTTGCTCAGGGCGGGCTGGGAGACGTACAGCCGTTCGGCCGCGCGGGTGAAGTGCAGTTCCTCGGCGACCGTGACGAAGTAGCGCAGGTCGCGTACATGGACGTCCGTCGTCATAACCATCGGTTGTCAGCGTAGGTCTTGGACGGGCCGTGGGCGCCGGGAGCAGCCTGGACGCGGACCGATTCAGGAGAGGTGTCATGAACAAGGTGTGGCTGATCACCGGTGCGAGCAGCGGACTCGGGCGGGCCCTCGCGGAGGCGGCGGTCGCCGACGGCGACGTGGTGGTGGGCGCCGCGCGGCGGCCCGAGGGCCTCGACGATCTCGTCGCCGCGCACCCCGACCAGGTGGAGGCCCTGCGGCTGGACGTCGCCGACGTCTCCGCCGCCGAGCCGGCCGTACGGGACGTGATCGCACGGCACGGACGGATCGACGTACTGGTCAACAACGCGGGCCGGGGGCACGTCGGTGCCTTCGAGGAGACCACGGACGTCGAACTGCGCGACCTGTTCGACGTGCACGTGTTCGGGCCCGCTGCGCTCGTGCGGGCCGTGCTGCCGTCCATGCGGGAGCGGCGCTCGGGGGCCGTCGTGCAGATGAGCAGCATGGGCGGGCAGATGTCCTTCCCCGGCTTCTCGGCGTACAGCGGCACCAAGTTCGCCCTGGAGGGCATGTCCGAGGCGCTCGCGGGCGAGGCCGCCGAGTTCGGCGTCAAGGTGCTGATCGTCGAGCCGGGGGCCTTCCGGACCTCGCTCTACGAGGGCACACGGGCCAGCGCCGACGGCGGCGCCTACGCCACGGTGGGCGGCACGCGCGCGATGGTCGACGCCGGCTTCGACGAGCACGCCGGCGACCCGGCCAAGGCGGCCGCGCTCGTCCTGCGCGCCCTGGAGTCGGACCGCACCCCCCTGCGCCTGCCCCTCGGCGACGACGGAGTGAGCGCGGTCCTGGGCCACCTGGACCAGGTGCGCGAGGACGTCACAGCGTGGGAGAAGCTGACCCGGCGGACGGGGTTCGGGGACTGAGCCCCCCGTTGTCCACAGGCCGCCCCGTTGTCGGTCCCCGGTGCCAAGATGTGCGTACCGGGCTGGACGGCGGGCGAGGGGCGGCATGGTGGACGTGGGGGAGGCGCGGACCGCGCCGGTGGGGCGGCGGGCGCGGGAGGTGTGCGCGCGGGGCACACGGCTGTACGACGCCGCCCGGACCGTCCTCGAGGACCACACCCGCGCCCTCGAAGCGGTCCGCTCCGCGCTCGCCCCGCTGCGGGACGAACTGGTCGCCAAGGAGCTGGAGTCGATCCCCGTCGCCCGCCTCAAGGACGCCACCGAGGGCCGGCTGCGGCTCGCGGCCGTGGAGGCGGCCGGGCTCACCACGGTGCGGTCGGTGTACGAGGCCGGACGCTTCCAGCTGCGGCAGATCCCCGGCGTCGGCGCCCAGACCGCCGACCAGGCCCTGGCCGCCGCGGGGCAGATCGCGCGGGCGGTCGAGGAGACCGTGTCGGTCCGCATCGACGTGGACCGCCCCGAACCCCGGACCACCGCCCTCGTCGTCGCCCTGCACCGCCTCGTCGAGGCCGGCCCGGAGCTGCGCAGGGCCGTGGACACCGCCGCGCAGCTCGACGGCGCCCTGCGCGAGCTGCTGCCCGCGGCCCGCCCCGCCACCGGCCGCCTCCGTCTCGCCCTCGCCGGACGCCGCCGCAAGGAGGCCGCCCTCGAGGCGACGGCGCGGCTGAGCGAGCTGGTGGCCGACGCGGCCGCGAAGGGCACCCCGCTCCAACTGGCCCAGGCCTCCACCGACCTGCTGCGCGGCCCGGCGTCCGACATCGAGGCCTGGGTCGACTTCGAGCTGCGCTCCGCCGAGTACTACAGCCAGCTCGCCGAGGTCTCCGAGCACCGTACGGACGAGGCGGCCGCCGAGGGCTTCCTGCCCTCGGAGGTGGCCCGGCGCGTGCACGCCCAGCCGCTCGACGACACCCACCGCCGGGTCTCGCTGCGCGGCTACCAGTCCTTCGGCGCCCGCTTCGCCCTCGCCCAGCGCCGGGTCGTCCTCGGCGACGAGATGGGCCTCGGCAAGACGGTCCAGGCGATCGCCGCCCTCGCCCACCTCGCGGCCCAGGGGCAGACCCACTTCCTGGTGGTGTCCCCGGCGAGCGTGCTGATCAACTGGACCCGGGAGATCCGCTCCCGCAGCACCCTGCGCGCGGTGCCCGTGCACGGCCCCGACCGGCAGGACGCGTACGCCGAGTGGCGTGAGCGGGGCGGTGTCGCCCTCACCACCTTCGACCTCCTGCACACCCTGCCGGCACCCGAAGGCACCGCTGCCGGAAGCAGAGCCACCGGCGGCACAGCCCTCGACGGCGCCGCTTGCGGGATGCTCGTCGTCGACGAGGCGCACTACGTCAAGAACCCCGACACCCGCCGCGCCCGCTCCATCGCCGCCTGGACGCGGGCCTGCGACCGTGTCCTGTTCCTCACGGGCACACCGATGGAGAACCGCGTCGAGGAGTTCCGCACCCTGGTCCGCTACCTCCAGCCCGACCTCGTGCCCGAGATCCACGACAGCCACGCCGTGGCCGGCCCGCATGTCTTCCGCAGATCCGTCGCACCCGCCTATCTGCGCCGCAACCAGCAGGACGTGCTCACCGAGCTGCCGGCGCTGCTGCAGACCGACGAGTGGGAGGAGTTCAGCGCCGCCGACCAGGACGCGTACCGCACGGCCGTCGCCGAGGGGAACTTCATGGCCATGCGCAGGGCCGCCTATGCCGACCCGGAGAAGTCCGCGAAGCTTCAACGGCTGGGCGAACTGGTCGCCGAAGCGGCGGCCAACGGCCTGAAGGTGGTCGTCTTCTCGTACTTCCGGGACGTCCTGGCCGCCGTTCAACAGTCGCTGGACGAGGACACGTTCGGGCCCATATCGGGCGGTGTCCCGGCCGCCCGCCGCCAGCGCCTGGTCGACGACTTCACGGCCGCCGACGGGCACGCCGTGCTGCTCGCACAGATCGAGGCCGGCGGCGTCGGCCTCAACCTCCAGGCCGCGTCCGTCGTCGTCCTGTGCGAGCCGCAGGTCAAACCGACTCTGGAGCACCAGGCCGTGGCCCGCGCCCACCGCATGGGTCAGGTCCGTCCGGTCCAGGTGCACCGCCTGCTCGCGACGGACAGCGTGGACGAACGCCTGCTGCGCATCCTCGAGAACAAGGACCGCCTCTTCGACGCCTACGCCCGCCGCAGCGACACCGCCGACGCCACCCCGGACGCGGTCGACATATCGGACGCCACCATCGCCCGGCGCATCGTGGAGGAGGAACAGCGCAGGCTGGCGGTCGAGAAGGCGGACTGAGGCGGGGCGGCCACCGTTCCACCCCCGCTCACCTCACGCTTACCATGCGCCCAGGCAGGTACGCCGGCGCAGCACGTCGGCGCGTACGCCTCGCCCGCCCCCGCGCGCACCCCCGGCGCCGCCCCGAAACAGGAGCACGGTACCCGTGTCCATACCCCCGCCCCCTGTGCCCCCGCAGCCGCAGGAGCCCCAAGGGCCTTACCCGCAGGGCCAGTTCCCGCAGCCGCCGTACGGGCAGCCGCCGTACCCTCAGGGGCCGTACGCTGCTCAGGGGCCGAACGCCCAGCCGTACCCGTACCAGCCCTGGGGGCAGGGATACAGCCCGTACAACCGGCCCGCGCCGGTCAACGGACTCGCCGTCGTCTCTCTCGTGCTCGGCATCCTGTGCTGCGTTCCGGCCGCCGGGCTGCTGTTGGGACTGATCGCGCTGGGGCAGATCCGGCGGACGGGGGAGCGGGGCAAGGGAATGGCCGTGACGGGCTCCGTGCTGTCCTCGCTCGGGATCGCCCTGTGGGTGCTGACGCTGGCCACGGGAGGCGTGTCCGATTTCTGGGACGGCTTCAAGGACGCCGCGAAGGACAACGGCAGTGCCTACACCCTGGCCAAGGGCGAGTGCTTCGACGTGCCCGGCGGCTCCCTGGAGGGCTTCACCTACGACGTCGACAAGGTGCCGTGCGACGGCAGGCACGACGGCGAGGTCTTCGCCGCGTTCGCGATGGGCGGATACCCGTCCTTCCCCGGGGACGCCAAGGTCAGCCAGGTCGCCGAGACCCGGTGCTACGCGCTGCGCTACACCTACGCCATGGACGCCTGGGCCGTACCCGTCGACGTGGACGTGTACTACCTGACGCCGACCCGGCAGAGCTGGCGGCTCGGCGACCGCGACGTCACCTGCGTGTTCGGCAACACCGACGAGACGGCCGGTCTCACCGGCTCACTGCGCAACGACGGCCGGTCGCTGAACGCCCATCAGCTCGCCTACCTGCGGGCCGTCAACCTCGGCAACGTGGCCCTCGACGGGCAGCCCGCCGTCAGCCCCGGGGAGGACCTGCGGGTCAACACGGCCTGGGCGGGGCGGGTGTCGGACGCGTTCACCAAGGAGGCCGGCCTGCTCCGACAGCACGCGTGGCCGACGGACGCGAAGAGCCCCGTCTCCGCCGTCGCCAAGGAGGTGGACTCCCTGGGCAAGCAGTGGGCGCAGGTCGCCGCGGCCACCGACGCGGACGGCTTCTACGCCGCCTACGGCCCGATCACGGTGCAGGAGTCCCCGCGCCGGTCGGTCACCGCCCGCAAGGCTCTGGGCCTCGCCACGACCCCACCCGCGACGGACGATCCGGGCGCCCAGGAGGCCGGCGGCGGAGGAGGTTCCGATGTCGAGGTGTGACGGCGGCCATAGCGGGGAGAAAGTGCCTGCGTAAAGGCTTCAGGGGCCGCATGTCACCACATCGAGTGATTCTCTGGCCTTTGCTTGCATGGCGGAACCCACGGTTGCCACGCTGTTGCTGTCTGTACAACCTGATGGGAGCGGCCTGTGACTTTCGGTGAGCAGCCGGCGTACCTGCGCGTCGCGGGTGATCTCCGCCAGAAGATCGCCAACGGATCGCTGCCACCGCACACCCGTCTCCCCTCCCAGGCCAGAATCCGCGAGGAGTACGGCGTCTCGGACACCGTGGCCCTGGAGGCGCGCAAGGTGCTGATGGCCGAGGGGCTGGTCGAGGGCCGCTCGGGCTCGGGGACGTATGTGCGCGAGCGGCCGGTGCCCCGCAGTGTCGCCCGCTCCGGCTTCCGCCCGGCCGGCGGGGCCACCCCCTTCCGTCAGGAGCAGGCGGACGCCGACGCGCGCGGCACCTGGGAGTCGAGCAGCGAGCAGACCGAGGCGAGCGGCGCCGTCGCCGAGCGCCTGTGCATCAGGCCCGGCGACCGTGTGATGTGCACGCGGTACGTGTTCCGGGAGGCCGGCGAGGCGATGATGCTCTCCACCTCCTGGGAGCCCCTCGCGGTCACCGGGCGCACCCCCGTGATGCTCCCCGAGGAGGGGCCGCTGGGCGGCATGGGCGTCGTCGAGCGCATGGCGGCGATCGACGTGATCGTGGACAACGTCACCGAGGAGGTCGGGGCCCGCCCCGGCCTCGCGGAGGAACTGCTCGCCCTGGGCGGCGTCCCGGGTCATGTCGTCATCGTCGTGCAGCGCACCTTCTACGCCTCGGGCCGCCCCGTGGAGACCGCCGACGTGGTGATCCCGGCCGACCGCTACCGGGTCGCGTACCACCTCCCGGTGAAATAGCGCACACCTTCACGGCGGTTACCCCCGGCAACCGTTCCCGGAGTCCCGCCGACCGCCCCTCGGAACCCGTTCCTCCGCCGCTGAAATCCGGACGTTCTCGCAGGTCGTCGCAGGTGCCTCTGGCATGTCGCCAACTGGATGCGCGCACGCCCGGAGGCGGCGCGTTCCTTTTCGCGCGCCCCCCTCGATCTGGCCGGTTGCGTACCTCTTTGTGAAAAGCCGTATTCGCTGCGTGAAGGTAAGGCGTAGGCTCGGGCATATGCGGATTGCGGTTTCCTTAGAGGGCGGGGGCGGTGGGGCGCGATGAACGACGGCACGATCACTCTTCCCTGGCTCGTCATACGGCAGGACGACAACGGCAATCGCTACCGCGTGGGCCGGTACGCGACCCGGGCGGAGGCCCAGAAGATCGCCGACAGCCTCGACGACCGCGGCCACAAGCAGCTCTACTGGGTCGAGCGCATCGGTCAGAACGGCCAGGGCGGCACGGTCAACTGACTCCCGTAGGCTCCCGCCCATGAGCGAACGGATCGTGGTGGTGGGAGCCGCCCTCCTCGACGACGGTCGCCTCCTCGCCGCCCGCCGCAGCGCCCCACCCGAGCTCGCCGGCCGCTGGGAACTGCCGGGCGGCAAGGTGGAGGCGGGGGAGGCCCCCGAGGGGGCCCTGGTGCGCGAACTGCGCGAGGAACTGGGCGTGGATGCGCAGGCCGTGCGGCGCGTACCGGGGGAGTGGCCGCTGAGGCCGCCGTACGTCCTCCAGGTCTGGACCGCTCGCCTCCTGCCGGGGTCCCCCGCCCCCAAGCCGCTCCAGGACCATGACGAACTGCGCTGGCTGTCCCCGCACGAGACCTGGGACGTGGACTGGCTGGACCAGGACGTGGAAGCGGTCCGCAAGGTCATCGAGCCGAGTCCGTAGACGTAGTCGATCCCCGCTGTACGCCGTTCGTGCCACAGTGCGCCCTCCTGGACGGTACTGCCCCCTGGATATCGGGTATGTGCCCATTAACCCCACGAAACCGGACATGCGTGGGGTGAGCTCCAGGCCCGGGAAGTGATCGGCGTGATCGACACCGAAGGCGACTGCGCCGAGTGGACCTTTCCCGCGGAACCGGACGCCGTGAGAACCGCCCGCACCGCGGTCCGCGGCCAGCTCCACACCTGGCGCCTGGACATCCTCGGTGACCTTGCCGCCCTGCTGGTCAGCGAGCTGGTGACCAACTCCCTGAGACACGCCACCGGCCCCATCGGTGTCCGCCTGGTCCGCTCGCCCCGCCTCCCCGCCGTGCTGCTGGTCGAGGTCTCCGACCCGCTGCCCGACCCGCCCCGCGAACGCGTCGCCCACGCCGAGGACGAGGGGGGCCGCGGACTGCAGCTGGTGGCCCATTCCTCGCACCGCTGGGGTACCCGGCCGGGCGCGGCGGGAAAGACAGTGTGGTTCGAGCTCGCCGTGCCGAACTGAGACCCGCGGAGGCTGTACGGCGGCCCCCGCTCTGTAGAACTCCGGCGCGCGTCGGCACAAGCCACGGACGGGTGTGATTCGACGGCGTGTCCGCTGGTTAGAAGACTGGAAGTGTTCTCACAGCCGGGACCGAAAACCGCCGGGACCGTGCTGTGATCGTGAACACCGTGTTGTGCGGCGCCGTAGTGCTGGATACTGCGGGCAGCCGCCCCCGGTGACCGGTACCGGACGCGGTGAGCTGGAGGGGACGGTTCGCGTGAGCGAGATACCAGCGAAGGCCACGGAGTCCGAGGACCCGTCGGACGGCGCGAGGGCGGAGGCCGCGGCAGCCGCCGCGGCGGACGGCACGGGCCGGGCGACGGGTGGCACCGGGCTGTCCTCCTTCGACGGGACACCGCCCGGTGACGCGATGTGGCAGAGCAGCCCGCCCGGCTCAATCTACGACTACATCAAGGTCGCGTCCTTCTCGATCGGCCCCGACGGCCTGGTGGACCAGTGGAGCCTGCGGGCCGAGCAGATCTTCGGCATCGCCGCCGAGCGGGCCGTCGGCATGGACCCCATCGAGGCCTTCATCGACCCCGACCTGCGCGAGCAGGGGCAGCGGAAGATGGCCGAGATCCTCGACGGGCGGGAGTGGACCGGTGTGGTGCCGTTCCGGGTGCCCGCGACCGCCGAGGACGACGCGGGCGGGCACGGCCTCGCCGAGGTGTACGTCATGCCGACGCAGACCGAGGACGGCCGCCGGGGTGCCGTCTGCATCGTCGTCGACGTGCGCACTCTGCGCAGCATCGAGACCGACCTTGCCGCGTCGCAGGCGATTTTCGGTCAATCTCCGTTCGGGTTCCTGCTGATCGACACCGATCTGCGGGTGCGGCGCGCCAACCAGCGGTTCGCCTCGCTGTTCGGCGGCACCCCCGACGACCACCGCGGCAAGGGCGTCCACGACTACCTGCCCCGGCCCGAGGCCGAGCGGGTCTCGGCGACCCTGCGCCGGGTCCTCGAAACCGGTGACTCCATCACGGACATGCACGTCACGGGCTTCCTGCCGGGCTCCGACGAGCGCCGTCACTGGTCCATCAACCTCTACCGGGTGCACAGCGGATCGGGCCGCCCCATCGGCATCGCCTGGCTCGGAACCGACATCACGGCCCGCCGCGCCGCCGCCCGGGAAGCGGCCGCCGCACGGCGCAATCTCGCCCTGCTGAACGAGGCGGGTGCCCGCATCGGCAACTCCCTCGACCTGGAGACCACGGCCCGCGAACTCCTCGACGTGGTCGTCCCCGGCTTCTGCGACCTCGCGACGGTCGACCTCTACCAGGGCCTGCTGGCCGGTGACGAGACCCCGCCCGGGCTCGCCGACGGCAGCGCGCAGCTGCGCCGGGTCGCCTTCGCCAGCGCGGTCTCCGACGCCCCGTTCGTCGGCGGCGGCGCGCCGGTCGCCGTGGGCGCCGTCCACCACTACCCGTTCAACTCGCCCTGCGCGGACGCCCTGCGCACCGCCCGCACCCAGCTCGTGCCCGCGGAGGACGGCGGGGTCGTCCAGTCCACGCTGGCCGTGCCGATGGTCGCGCACGACACCGTGGTGGGGCTCGCGCAGTTCGCCCGTACGAAGGGCAGCGAACCGTTCGGGGACCGGGACCGCGACCTCGCGGTGGAGCTCGCGGCCCGGGCCGCCGTCTGCATCGACAACGCCCGTCTCTACCGGCGCGAGCACGAACGGGCGTTGATACTGCAACGCTCGCTGCTCCCGCCCGGCGACCCGGTCGCCGCCGGACTGGACATCGCCTGCCGCTACCTGCCCGGCAACTCCTCCTCCGACCGGCCCAGCGAGGTCGGCGGCGACTGGTTCGACGTGATCGAACTGCCCGGGCACCGCACGGCGTTGGTGGTGGGCGACGTCATGGGCCGCGGTCTGCGGGCGGCAGTGGCGATGGGCGAACTGCGCTCCGCCGTGCGGACGCTGGCCCTGCTGGACCTCGAACCGGCCGAGGTGCTCTCGGCGTTGGACGAGATCGCCCGCGGGCTCGGCGCCCCCGGCGGCGTCCAGCAGGCCACCCGCGCCGCGCGCCGGCCCCGTGAGGCCGACCTGTCCGAGGTGTACCTGGCGACCTGCGTGTACGCCGTCTACGACTCCGTCACCCGCCGCTGCACCTTCGCCAACGCGGGCCATCTGCCGCCGGTCCTGGTCGAACCGGGCGAGGACGCGCTGATGCTGGACGTGCCGCCGGGCATGCCGCTGGGCGTCGGCGGGGAGCCGTTCGAGGAGGTGGAGGTCGAACTGCCCGAAGGCGCCCTGTTGGCGCTCTACACGGATGGACTGGTCGAAAGCCGCGACCATCCCCTGGACGAGGGCCTGCAGGCCTTCGTGGGCGCGCTGACGGACCCCAGCAGGCCGCTGGAGGACGTCTGCGACCACGTACTGAACACCCTCGACACCCACCACGGCGAGGACGACATCGCGCTGCTGATGGCCCGGGTGCAGGGGTTGCCCGCCGACTCGGTCGGCGACTGGACGCTGCCGCGGGAGCCGCGGAGCGTGGGCCGGGCCCGGGAGTACGCCCGCGGACAGCTGCTGTCGTGGGACCTGGAGCCGCTGGTCGACACCACCGAACTGCTGGTCAGCGAGCTGGTGACGAACGCCCTGCGCTACGGCGAGGGCGAGATCAGGCTCCGTCTGCTGCTGGACCGCACACTGGTGTGCGAGGTCTGGGACTCCGGGCTGGTCCAGCCACGCCGCCGGCGTGCCCGGGACACGGACGAGGGCGGCCGCGGACTGCAACTGGTCGGCCTGCTCAGCGCCGCGTGGGGCTCCCGGCGGACACCGCGCGGCAAGACGGTGTGGTTCGAACTGCCCCTCCCGGACGGGGAGACGGGCCTGACGGACCCGGCGGAGGCGTTGCTGAGCCTGTTCTAGCGGCTCTGCATCGACTGGTCGGCCCGGACGGCGGCCGACCAGGGATCGGTGAGCAGCAGCCGGCGTGCCTCCGCGAGACGGGTGCGCGCGGTGCTGCCCACGGACTCCCGGCGCACCATGATGTGGGTGTCGGCGGTGGCGACGGCGTTCCGGGCGACCAGGAGGGCCGCTGCCGACAGCACACCGTCCCGGCCCGCCCCGAGCGGCGCGGTCGCCCCCACCACGCGACGAAGGGCGTCCAGGGGGTCGTACGGCCGTGCCGTCACCTCTTCCCGCACGCCGGCCAGCACGCGGTCGGCGTCGGCGCGCTCGCTCACTCCCGTGAGTTCCGCCTCCGCGCCGGTCAGGGCGGCCGGGAGGAGTGTCTCGGCCGCCGGCAGCTCCGAGGCGAGCCGGTCGACGGCGGTGAGCAGGGCGTCGGCCCGGGCTGTGGAGGTCTCGGCGGCCCGCAGATGCCGTACCGCGCTCTCCTCGTCGTCCAGGTCGGTCGACTGGCGGACCTGGTTGAGGTGGGTGGTGGCGATCAGCAGGCGGTCCTTGGCCTGTTCGACGTACCCGGTGACCGGGCCGGTCGCCGTGGGTCCGTAGCGCTCGGCGAGGCGGGTCAGGGTCGTCTCGGTGGCTCCGGTGCGGGCGGTCAGGTCACGGAAGCGGGTCTCGGCGAACTCCAGCGCCTCTCCCAGGCCCCCGCGATCGAACCCCTCCAGCCGCCGCCGCGCCTCCTGACACCGGCCGACGATCCCGGTGAGCGTGTGCCGACGGGAGGTCTCGTCCTCGGGGACGCCGTCCTCGTACTGCTGCCGTATCCGGAAGGCGGCCGCCAGTTCGGCCTCGGCGTCCCGCAGGGCCTGCGCCTGGGGCTCCGCGGCCCCGGGACCGATCCGGGCCCGGAGGAAACCGAGTTCCTCGCGGCGGGTGCGTACGGCGTCGTCGGCCTCGACCAGCAACTGCCGCGCCCGTTCGTCGAGTTCGTCGAGTTCGGCGAGGGGGGAAGTGTCGGGCGCCATGGCGGCGGCGGCCGCCGGTGTCGTCCGGGTCCGTGCCCGCCGGGTCCGCCGTACGTACCCGTACACGGCCAGCACGAGGGCCGCGCCCCCCGCTACCAGCGGCAGCACCAGGTCGGCGGTCGACGTCTCGTCCGTGCTCGCCGACGCGCCCACGGCGGCCGCGCGCGTCTCGGGCACCGTCGCCCCCGGCAGCACCAGCCACACCACCCCGACCAGCGCGCCGATCAGGGTGTACGTCACCCGCGCGCGTATGTGGGAGGTGGCCCGCCGCGGCCGGCCCCGTATCAAGGATGGCGTCACATTTCGGAGCGTATGGGCGGTAATGCGGGGGCGCGAGCGGGGTGCGGCCAGGGGGCGGAAGGAGCAGGGCAGGAAAAGAGGAGGCCGGGATGGGGGCGTACAGGGGAGACTTGGGCCGGTGAGCGCCACACGCCAGCACGCCGACCCCGCCGACCTCGCCCCCCTCGCCCGCGCCGCCCTCGGCCAGGGCCGCACCCTCACCGCCGTGCGCCGGCTGCGCGGCGGCAGCAAGAAGGGCGTCTACCGTCTCGCCCTCGACGACGGCACGACCGCCGTCGCCTACCTCTGGTCGGCCGACGAGGACTACTGGGACGCGGGCCCCTCCGACCTGCGCGACCCCTTCTCCCACGGCACCGGCCTCGACCTGTTCACCGCGGCCCACGACCGGCTCACCGCCGCCGGCGTCCGCACGCCCCGCCTGCTCCACGTCGACACCACGCACACCCACCTCCCGGCCGACGCGGCGATCGTCGAGGACGTCACCGGCGGCAGCCTGGAGGAGGCGCTGGAGCGGGATCAGCAGGCGGCGCCTGCCCTCATGAAACGCCTCGCCGAGATGCTCATCGTGCTGCACGCCCAGGACGCCCCGGCCTTCGGCAAGGTGGCCCTGGTCGACAACGGCGGCTCTTCCTATGGGGATTCGTGCGAGCAGCGGGTCACCGATGGCGCCCTGCGCTCCATCGAGCAGGCCGCCGCGCTCGAACCCCGCGTGGCGGCCGCCCGCGACGAACTCGCCGACGAAGTAAGGACGTTGGCCGCCGAGGTCCGGCCCCGAAACCGTCCCCACACCCTCCTCCATGGCGAACTCGGCCCGGATCACGTGCTGCTGACCGCCGAGGGTCACCCGGCGCTCATCGACATCGAGGGCCTGCTCTACTTCGACGTCGAGCACGAGCACGTGTTCCTGGAGATCCGCTTCGGCCGGCACTACGACGCCCTGCGCGTCCCGGACCTGGACCCCGACCGGATGCGCCTGTACCGCCTGGCCATGCACCTGAGCCTGGTCGCGGGCCCGTTGACTCTCCTCCAGGGCGACTTCCCGGAACCGGAGCCGATGCGGGCGATCGCGGAGGGCAACCTCCTGCGGGCGCTCAGCCTGCTGAGGAACGCCTCCTGATCTTCGACCCCAGCCACACCAGCGGGTCGTACTTGCGGTCGACGGCCCGTTCCTTCAGGGGGATCAGGGCGTTGTCGGTGATCTTGATGCCCTCGGGGCAGACCTCCGTGCAGCACTTGGTGATGTTGCAGTAGCCGAGGCCGTGTTCGTCCTGGGCTGTCTTCTTGCGATCCAGGCCGGTGTCGGCGGCCGCGTCCAGCGGATGCATGTCCAGTTCGGCGACCCGCATCAGGAAGCGGGGGCCGGCGAACGCCGGCTTGTTCTCCTCGTGGTCACGCACGACATGGCAGGTGTCCTGGCACAGGAAGCACTCGATGCACTTGCGGAACTCCTGCGAGCGGTCCACGTCCTCCTGCATCATGCGGTACTCGCCGGGACCGAGGTCCGCCGGCGGCACGAAGGCCGGGACCTCCCGTGCCTTCTGGTAGTTGAAGCCGACGTTCGTGACGAGATCGCGGACGACGGGGAAGGCACGCAGCGGTGTGACCGTGATCGTCTCCTCCCGCGTGAACACCGACATCCGGGTCATGCACATCAGACGCGGGCGGCCGTTGATCTCCGCGGAGCACGAACCGCACTTGCCCGCCTTGCAGTTCCAGCGGACCGCGAGATCGGGGGCCTGGGTGGCCTGGAGGCGGTGGATGATGTCGAGCACCACCTCGCCGTCGTTGACCTCGACGGCGAAGTCCTCCAGGCCGCCGCCCTTGACGTCGCCCCGCCACACCTTGAAGCGGGCCTCGTAGCTGCTCACTCGTACAGCTCCTCTTCGGCGAGGTACTTGACCAGCTCTTCCTTGTCGAAGAGGGCGAGCAGGTCGGAGCGGATGGGTTCGGTGCTCTCGCGGGTGAGGTCGATCTGACCGCGGACGGGGTCCGTGGCCGCGAGCCCGCCCGTGGGGTCGGTCAGCCGGCACAGCAGGTTCACGTTGCGCCACTTGCGGTCCATCGACGGGAAGTCCTCCCGGGTGTGGCCGCCGCGCGACTCGGTGCGCTCCAGCGCGGCCCGGGCCACGCACTCGCTGACCAGCAGCATGTTCCTGAGGTCCAGCGCGAGGTGCCAGCCCGGGTTGAACTGACGGTGGCCCTCGACGCCGGCCCGGCGGGCCCGTACCCGCAGATCCGCCAGCTTCTGCAGGGCCTGCTCCATCTCGCCCTCGCGGCGGATGATGCCCACCAGGTCGTTCATGGTCTGCTGGAGTTCCTGGTGCAGGGTGTACGGGTTCTCCGGCGGGCGTCCGTCGTCCTCGCCGGGGGCCGGGCCCTCGGCGGAGAAGGGGCGCAGGGCCTCCGCCGCGGCCGTGTCCACCTGGCCGTCGTCCACCGGCGGGCGGTTCTCCGTGAGGCCGGTCGCGTACTCGGCCGCGTGCCAGCCGGCCCGGCGTCCGAAGACCAGCAGGTCGGAGAGGGAGTTGCCGCCGAGCCGGTTGGAGCCGTGCATGCCGCCCGCGACCTCGCCGGCCGCGAACAGTCCGGGCACCCCGCGGGCCGCCGCCGAGTCCGAGTCGACCGCGATGCCGCCCATCACGTAGTGGCAGGTCGGCCCGACCTCCATCGCCTCCGCCGTGATGTCGACGTCCGCCAGCTCCTTGAACTGGTGGTACATGGAGGGCAGCCGGCGCCGGATGACCTCGGCGGGCATCCGGGTGGACACGTCCAGGAAGACACCGCCGTGCGGGGAGCCCCGGCCCGCCTTCACCTCGGAGTTGATCGCGCGGGCGACCTCGTCACGCGGCAGCAGCTCGGGGGGACGCCGGTTGTTGTCCGGGTCCTCGTACCAGCGGTCGCCCTCCTCCTCCGACTCGGCGTACTTCTCCTTGAAGACGTCGGGGACGTAGTCGAACATGAACCGCTTGCCCTCGGAGTTCCTCAGCACCCCGCCGTCGCCGCGGACCGACTCGGTGACGAGGATGCCCTTCACCGACGGCGGCCAGACCATACCCGTCGGGTGGAACTGCACGAACTCCATGTTCAGCAGGGGCGCCCCGGCGAGCAGGGCCAGCGCGTGGCCGTCGCCCGTGTACTCCCACGAGTTCGACGTGACCTTGAAGGACTTGCCGATGCCACCGGTGGCGATGACCACGGCCGGCGCCTCGAGGACGAAGAAGCGGCCGGTCTCACGCTCGTACGCGAAGACGCCGCTCACCCTCGAGCCGTCCTTGAGGATCCGGGTGACCGTGCACTCCTGGAAGACCTTCAGCCGGGACTCGTAGTCCCCGCTCTCGCGATGGTCCTCCTGCTGCAGGGAGACGATCTTCTGCTGGAGGGTGCGGATCAGCTCCAGGCCCGTACGGTCGCCGACATGCGCCAGGCGCGGGTACTCGTGGCCGCCGAAGTTGCGCTGGGAGATCTTCCCTTCCTTCGTACGGTCGAAGAGGGCGCCCCAGGTCTCCAGCTCCCACACCCGGTCCGGGGCCTCCTGGGCGTGCAGCTCCGCCATCCGCCACTGGTTGAGGAACTTGCCGCCGCGCATGGTGTCGCGGAAGTGGACCTGCCAGTTGTCGTGCGCGTTGACGTTGGCCATGGCCGCCGCGATGCCGCCCTCGGCCATCACGGTGTGCGCCTTGCCGAACAGCGACTTGCAGATGACTGCCGTACGGGCGCCTCGCTCGCGCGCCTCGATGGCGGCCCGGAGGCCCGCGCCCCCGGCGCCGACCACGACGACGTCCCACTCCTGGCGGTCGACCACGGACATCAGTTAGGCCCCACTCATCTCAGTCAGAAGAAGCGCGGATCGTCGAAGGCACCGGATGCGAGCAGATAGACGTAGAAGTCGGCGAGCGCCACGCTCACCAACGACGCCCAGGCCAGGAGCATGTGCCGGGCGTTGAGCCGCCCGACGAACTGCCATGCCTTGTAGCGCACGGGGTGTTTGGAGAAGTGCTTGAGCTTCCCGCCGACGATGTGCCGGCAGGAGTGGCAGGAGATCGTGTACGTCCAGATCAGCACGATGTTGATCAGGAAGATGACCGTGCCGAGGCCCATGTGGCCCCAGTTCTCGTCCGTGTCGCGGAAGGACAGCACGGTGTCGTAGGTCAGCACGCCCGCGACCAGGATCGCCGCGTAGAAGAAGTACCGGTGGATGTTCTGCACGATCAGCGGGAAGCGGGTCTCGCCGGTGTACTTCTTGTGCGGCTCGGCCACCGCGCAGGCCGGGGGAGAGGCCCAGAAGCCCCGGTAGTAGGCCTTGCGGTAGTAGTAGCAGGTCAGGCGGAAGCCCAGCGGGAAGATCAGGATGATGATCGCCGGGGAGATCGCCCACCAGCTGCCGAAGAGATCGGCGTTGGGGCCCGAGGGCATGTTCTTGCAGTTCTCCGCCAGACACGGCGAGTAGAACGGCGAGACGTACGGCGCCGAGTAGTAGTCCGCGTTCGCGAAGGCCCGCCACGTCGAGTACACGATGAAGGCCAGCAGTCCGGCCGCGGTGGCGGCCGGGGCCAGCCACCAGCGGTCGGTCCGCAGATGCGGGGCGTCGATCGCGGCGCGCGTACCCGTTCTCACGCCGCCGCTGTTCAGATGGGGTTCCGTACCAGTGGCCAACTCATGACTCCGGTCGGTGTGGGAAGGCGCTCAGTGGTGTTTGCGGTGGTGCGCGCCGAGACCCTCGTCGTCGGAGTCCGTCCACAGAGAGTCGTCGTACGGCTGGTCGGGGATGGTGACGAGTTCCGGTTTGCCGGGCGCGGCCTTGACCGCCGCCGCGGCGCGCAGGAGCTGGACGCTCTCCCGCAGGTGCTCGGCGTCGGCGCGGACTCGGCGCATGTCCAGGGTGTTGCCGCCCAGCTCCTGCTCCAGGCGGTTCACCGACCGGGACAGGTCGTCGAGGCAGCGCTGGACCGACGTCAGGTCGTCTTGCACGGACATGACGTGACCTCACTTCCATGAGCCGTCGGGCCTCAGGTGGCAACGTTCATGCGCCTGCGAGTGTTGCGCGTCACACCTGCCGCTGGGAAGGGATGTGCAGCGATTGGCGGATTGCAGGCCTCCAGTGCACGCCTGTATGCGCTCTTTGAGCGCCGGGGCGCACGCCGCGCCCGGCCCGCTTCTCAGTCTGGCTCCGGGCGGATCCCCCGGCAACCGAGGCCGAAGGCCGGCGTGAGGTAGGCCGCACGGGTGGGCTTCGACGCCCTCGTCGCCGTGTCGTCCCGGCCTGGCGAACCGTTTCCCTTTCAGTGGGGCCGTACATCTGATCAACTCCAAATACCGCCAAACGTGATCAGACCCGCCCGCACCGGCGGCGAGAGCGGCTTCCCCCGGAGGTAGCAGAGATGTCCTACGACGGCGCCGGACTGCAGCGCCCTGAAGGGGCGCGGGAGAGCATCGACCAGCGGCTGCGCCGCGGGGCGCGACCGGCCACGACGACGTCGCGGACGAACGAGGGCCCATCGCGCCGCTCCCGTCAGCGGAGCGTCACGCGCTCGGTCGCCTTCCTGACCGCGGGCGTGCTCACGGTGCCCGTGCTCGCCGGGTGCGGTTCGGACGACCCCGCCGGCAAGCCGCTCGCCGGGCAGGACATCGCCTCGTCCGGCCGGCAGCTGATCGCCGACGGCGGCACGCTGCGCTGGGCCGTGGACGACGTGCCGGACACCCTCAACACCTTCCAGTCCGATGCCGACGCGACCACCACCCGCGTCGCCCAGGCCGTGCTGCCCGCCATGTTCCGGCTGGACGCCGAGGGCCGGCCGGTGCGCGACGCCGACTACCTGGAGTCCGCCCGGGTCGTCAGGACCGAGCCCAAGCAGGTCGTGGTCTACCGGCTCAACCAGCAGGCCGTCTGGAGCGACGGCCGGGAGATCGGGGCCGCCGACTTCGCCGCCCAGTGGCGCGCCCTGTCCGGCAAGGACAGCGCCTACTGGACCGCCCGCAACGCCGGCTACGACCGCATCGAGAAGGTCGAGCGCGGCGCCAACGACCTCGAGGTCAAGGTCACCTTCGCCCGGCCCTACGCCGACTGGCGCTCACTGTTCTCCCCGCTGTACCCCAAGGACGTCATGGGCACCCCGGACGCCTTCAACGACGGCGCCCGCCGCAAGCTCAAGGTCACCGCCGGGCCCTTCACCCCGCGCCAGGTCGACCCGAAGGACGACAAGGTCACCCTGGTCCGCAACGCCCGCTGGTGGGGCCGGCCCGCCAAGCTGTCCGAGATCGACCTCACCGCCGTACCGCGCGACAAGCGCGCCGCCGCGCTGGCCGACGGGAAGATCGACCTGGCCGAGATCGACCCCTCCGACGCCCAGCGCATCGACCTGGCCGCCCGCTCCAAGGGCACCGGCACCCCGCTGATGGGCCCCGGCGGCGGACGTCTGGCGGCGAAGTCCCTGCGCTCCTGGGCCCTGAAGCACGACACCGACGACGAGTCGGCCGGCAACGAACTGCGCACCCTCAAGAAGCAGGTCAGGAAGATCATCGGATACGAGCTGCAGCAGCAGGCCCTGCGCGGCTTCGAGGTCCGCAAGTCCCTGGAACCGGCCTACACCCAGCTCGCCCTCAACGGCTCCGTCGGTCCCCTCACCGACGAGCGGGTACGCCGTGCCGTGGCCCGCGCCATCGACCGCGCCGCCCTCGCCAAGGCCGTACTCGGACCGCTCGGCCTGCCCGCCGTGCCGGTCGGCAGCCATCTCGCCCTCGCCGGGCAGGCCGCCTACGCCGACAACAGCGGCGCGCTCGGCGGCCAGGACACCGCCGAGGCCCAGGCGCTGCTCGCCGACGCCGGATGGGTCCGGGGCGGACCGGTCAAGGAGCAGAAGGAGGAGAAGGAGGAGAAGGGAGACACGGAGAAGAAGAGTTCCAAGGCGGCCGGGTCCGAGAGCAAGAAGTCACGGGACGAGTCCGACGGCGACGACGGGACGTACATCGTCGGCGAGGACGACAAGGCCCACGCCAGGGACGACCGCAGGCACCAGGGCGAGGACGGCGCGAAGCACCTCGCCGACGGCAAGCAGTACGGCGACGCCCAGCTCAGGCAGGGCGGTGCGCCGGGGGCGTACGCACCGAAGGGCACGGCGGCCCCGGCCGGGGCCTCGGCCGGCGTGCTGGCCAAGGACGGCAAGGCGCTGGACCTGCGCCTTGTGATCCCCTCGGGCGCCGGGTCGGAGAGCCTGCGCACGGTGGCGGACCGGATCAGCGGGATGCTGGCCCGGGTCGGGATCCGTACGCGGATCGTGAAGGTGTCCGACGACAGCTACTTCAAGGACCACGTCGCGTCCGGGGACTACGACCTCGCGCTGTACTCGTGGCCCGCCTCCGCCTTCCCGGCGACCGACGCACGGCCGATCTACGCCAAGCCGGTGCCCGCCGCCGACGGATCGCTGAACGTGGAGCAGAACTACACCCGAGTCGGCACCGACCAGGTGGATCAGTTGTTCGACCAGGCGGCCTCCACCCTGGACGACGGCGAGAACCACGCGCTGATCCGCAAGGCGGACTCACGGATCTGGGCGGCTGCCGGATCGATTCCGCTGTACCAGCGGCCACAGCTGTTCGCCGCACGGAAGGACCTGGTCAACGCGGGCGCGTTCGGCTTCCGGGCACCGGTGTTCGAGGACATGGGGTTCCTGCGGAAGGGCGCGAAGGCCTCGCCGAGCCCGAGCGGGAACTGAGGCCGGGCGAGCCCCTGCCCGGGACGGCACGTACCATGGGGTGAGGCCGTGGCATGTTGCGCCCGGCAGGGGCCGCGTCACACAGACGTACGCGACGGCCCGTTCCTCACACTCCGGGAGTACGCCTCACTATGGCCACGCGCCACGACATCCGCAACGTCGCCATCGTCGCCCACGTCGACCACGGCAAGACGACCATCGTCGACGGCATGCTGAAGCAGGCCGGCGCCTTCGCCGCGCACCAGCTCGAGGGCGTCGACGACCGCATGATGGACTCGAACGACCTGGAGCGTGAGAAGGGCATCACGATCCTCGCCAAGAACACGGCGGTGAAGTACCACCCCAAGGACGGCGGGGACCCGATCACCATCAACATCATCGACACCCCCGGCCACGCCGACTTCGGCGGCGAGGTCGAGCGCGGTCTGTCGATGGTGGACGGGGTCGTCCTGCTCGTCGACGCCTCCGAGGGTCCGCTGCCGCAGACCCGGTTCGTGCTGCGCAAGGCTCTCCAGCAACGGCTGCCCGTCATCCTGTGCATCAACAAGACGGACCGTCCGGACTCCCGCATCGACGAGGTCGTCAACGAGACCTACGACCTCTTCCTCGACCTGGACGCGGACGAGGAGCAGATCGAGTTCCCGATCGTCTACGCCTGCGGCCGTGACGGCATCGCCTCGCTGACCAAGCCGGAGAACGGGACCGTGCCGGCCGACTCCACCAGCCTGGAGCCGTTCTTCTCCACGATCCTTCAGCACATCCCGGCGCCGTCCTACGACGAGAACGCCCCGCTCCAGGCCCATGTCACCAACCTGGACGCCGACAACTTCCTCGGCCGTATCGCGCTGCTCCGCGTCGAGCAGGGCGAGCTCAGGAAGGGTCAGACCGTCGCCTGGATCAAGCGGGACGGCTCCGTCGCCAACGTCCGCATCTCCGAGCTGATGATGACCGAGGCGCTCACCCGCAAGCCCGCCGAGAAGGCGGGTCCCGGTGACATCTGTGCCGTCGCCGGCATCCCGGACATCATGATCGGCGAGACGCTGGCCGACACCGAGAACCCGGTCCCGCTGCCGCTGATCACGGTCGACGAGCCCGCGATCTCCATGGTCATCGGCACCAACACCTCCCCGATGGTCGGCCGGGGCGGCTCCGGCAAGGGCGCGGACGCGAAGGCGGCCGTCAAGGACCGCAAGGTGACCGCCCGTCAGGTCAAGGACCGTCTCGACCGCGAGCTGATCGGCAACGTCTCGCTCCGTGTCCTCGAGACCGAGCGCCCGGACGCCTGGGAGGTCCAGGGCCGTGGTGAGCTCGCGCTCGCCATCCTGGTCGAGACCATGCGCCGGGAGGGCTACGAGCTCACCGTCGGCAAGCCGCAGGTCGTCACCAAGGACGTCGACGGCAAGGTCTACGAGCCGGTCGAGCGCATGACGATCGACGTGCCCGAGGAGCACATGGGCGCGGTCACCCAGCTCATGGGCGTCCGCAAGGGCCGGATGGACAACATGTCCAACCACGGCTCCGGCTGGGTCCGCATGGAGTTCGTGGTGCCCTCCCGCGGCCTCATCGGCTTCCGTACGGAGTTCCTGACCCAGACCCGCGGCACCGGCATCGGCCACTCCATCCACGAGGGCCACGAGCCCTGGTTCGGCACCCTGCAGACCCGCAACAACGGCTCCCTGGTCGCCGACCGCGCCGGCGTGGTCACCGCGTTCGCGATGACGAACCTCCAGGAGCGCGGCGTGCTGTTCGTCGAGCCCGGCACCGAGGTGTACGAGGGCATGATCGTCGGCGAGAACTCGCGCTCCGACGACATGGACGTCAACATCACCAAGGAGAAGAAGCTCACCAACATGCGCTCCTCCACGGCCGACGTGGCCGAGTCGATCGTCCCGCCGCGCAAGCTCTCCCTGGAGCAGTCCCTGGAGTTCTGCCGGGACGACGAGTGCGTGGAGGTCACCCCGGAGGCGGTCCGCATCCGCAAGGTGAACCTGGACGCCCGCGAGCGCGCCCGCGCCGCGAGCCGCGCCAAGCACGGCTGACACCCCGTCAGTACGAACATCCCGGGCACCGCGTCTTACGCGGTGCCCGGTCCCGGTTTCGGGGAAGGTAGGGAAAACCCTTCATCTTGGTTCGAGGGCCCCACAGGTCGGGTCATTGGCACTACCCTGCGCTGATATCGGTCCTGCCTGTACTCCGGCTGTGCGACGAACGGCCGTGGTCTGACGACCCGTTGGAGTCCCTGTTGGCGCAGGCACGCAAGCCGACTCTTTCGCAACTGGTTTATTACAGCCATGTGTCCGGAATGCGGACTGCCGTGACCGGTAGATGTGTAACAAGTCCGTTTCGCAGGGATCTTTCAGCAAACCCTTTGTCCGGATTTTGGAAGATGTTCGCGCAAGGTGTGATCGAACCGAGACCTTGGGGGTGTGGTTCGGCCCCGGTGCATGGCAGATAGTTAGGCGCGTAGAGCTCGGATCAACGGGTCACGCGCTGCAGCGGCGCCGACTCATCGAGCGCGGGGGCACTTGACCATTTCAGGCACCGGTAACGGTGATGTGTCATGTGCTCCCCCATGCGGTGAACCAATGGACTCATGAGGAGGAGCCCCATGCGTGGTGCCAAGAGCGCCAAGTGGGTTGCGATAGCCGCCGTAGTGGCGCTGGGTGCGACGGCCTGTGGCGGCGGCGGGGACAACGGCAGCTCGGGCAGTGGCAAGGGCAAGGGCAACGGCATCGTCTCGGTGGAGATCGGTGAGCCGCAGAACAGCCTGGTCCCGACCAACACGTACGAGACCGAGGGCGGCCAGGTCATCAACGCCCTCTTCACGGGTCTGACCAAGCTTGACGCCGACAACAAGGTCGTCAACGCCATGGCTCAGTCGATCGAGTCCAAGGACAACAAGGTCTGGACGATCAAGCTGAAGCCGGGCTACACCTTCCACAACGGCGAGAAGGTCACCGCCCAGTCCTTCATCGACGCCTGGAACTACGGCGCGGACCAGACCAACGCCCAGAACACCAACCCGCTGTTCAGCCACATCCAGGGCTACGCGGACCTGAACCCGGGCGAGGGCAAGAAGCCGAAGACCGACAAGCTCTCCGGTCTGAAGGCCATCGACGACAACACCCTCCAGGTCACCCTGAGCGGCGCGTTCTCCGCGTTCCCGTCGCAGTTGTCCTTCACGGCGTTCGTTCCGCTGCCCAAGGCGTTCTTCAAGGACCCGAAGGGCTTCGGCGAGGCCCCGATCGGCAATGGCCCCTTCCAGATCAAGGGCACGTTCAAGCACAACGAAGAGATCGACACCACGAAGTACGACAAGTACCCGGACGCTTCGAAGATCGAGGCCAAGGGTGTCAACTTCAAGATCTACTCGAACCTCGACACGGCCTACAAGGACCTCGTCGCCGGCAACCTCGACACCCTGCTGACGATCCCCACCTCGGGTCTGCCGACGTACCACAAGGATCTGCCGGGCCGTTACATCGACGAGGCCGACTCGGCCGTCGGTTACATCGGCTTCCCGATCAAGTACAACAAGGCCTTCCAGAACGCGGACCTCCGCAAGGCCATCTCCATGTCGATCGACCGTAAGACGATCGCGGAGAAGATCTTCCTCGGTGCCCGTACCCCCGCGGACGACTACATCAGCCCGATCATCGACGGCTACCGCAAGGGCGCTTGCGGCGACTCCTGCACGTACGACCCGACCAAGGCCAAGGCGCTCTACAAGCAGAGCGGCGGCCTGCCGGGCAACACGCTGGAGATCGGCTACAACGCCGACGGTGACCACAAGGCGTGGGTCGAGGCGGTGGCCAACCAGATCCAGCAGGCCCTCGGCATCAAGGTGAAGGCCAAGCCGTTCGAGCAGTTCCAGACCATCCTGAACGACCTGCAGGCCAAGAAGTACCAGGGTGCGTTCCGTATGGGCTGGAGCATGGACTACCCGGACATGGAGGACTACCTCCGTCCGATCTTCTCCAAGGAAGCCATCACCAACGGCTCGAACTACTCGGGTTACGTCAACGAGGACTTCGAGAAGCTCCTCGTCCAGGGCGACCAGGCCCCGACGCACGAGGATGCGGTCAAGATCTACCAGCAGGCCGACGACGTCCTGCTGAAGGACCTGCCGTACATCCCGGTGTACTTCTACACGATGAACGCCGGCTTCAGCGACAAGATCAAGTCGATGAAGGTCGCCGGTCACCAGATCCTGTGGGACCAGGTCAAGCTCAGCTGACCAGGTTCTGAGCAGTCCTGAACGGTACGGGGTGAGCAGGGGGAGGAATACCCTTCCCCTGCTCACCTCTGCGCCGTCTCCCGTCCGACCGTGTTCTCCCCTCGGCCACGGTCGGGTCGAGCACCCCCTCTGGAGTACCCATGGGCCGATACGTCGCGCGCCGCCTGCTGCAGGTGATCCCTGTGGTCATAGGCGTCACGTTCATCATCTTCTGCCTGGTCTTCGCTCTGCCCGGCGACCCGATCCAGGCACTGGCCGGCGACAAGCGGGCCGACCCCAACATCGCGGCGGTCCTCCGCGCGCACTACCACCTCAACGAGCCGTTGTACCAGCAGTACTGGCACTACATCAGCGGCGTCTTCACCGGTGACCTCGGTGAGACGTACAACGGTCGTGCCATCTCCGACATCGTCTCGGAGCGGTTCCCGGTCACCCTCAAGCTGGGTCTGACCGCCTTCGCGATCGAGGCCGTGATCGGCATCGTCGCGGGTATCTTCTCCGCCCTGAAGAAGGGCAAGTTCCTCGACAACGTCGTGCTGATCTCGACGCTGGTGCTGATCTCGATCCCGGTGTTCGTGCTCGGCAGCGTGCTCCAGCTGGAGTTCGGCGTGAACCTCAAGATCACGCCCGTCGCCGGTATCGAGAAGGGCTGGCCGCAGAGCTACATCCTGCCGGCCATCGTCCTCGCCTCGACCTCCATGGCGTACATCTCCCGGCTCACCCGGACGAGCATGGGCGAGTCCATCCGCGCCGACTACGTCCGCACGGCGATCGCCAAGGGCCTGCCCATGCGGCGGGTCATCGGCCTGCACGCGCTGCGCAACTCGCTGATCCCCGTCGTCACCTTCCTGGGCTTCGACCTCGGGGCCCTGATGGGTGGCGCGATCATCACCGAGCGCGTGTTCAACATGCCCGGTATCGGTGGACAGTTGGCGCAGTCGGTCTATCTGCGCGAACGGCCCGTCGTGGTCGGTCTGGTGACCCTGCTGGTGCTGATCTACCTGGTCGCCAACCTCCTCGTAGACCTGATGTACGCCGTGCTCGACCCGAGGATTCGCTATGAGTGAGAAGACGATAGAGAGGCCCACCACCGACGAGGCCGCCATCGCCAAGGAGATCGAGGCCGAGGAGAAGGTGGCGGCCCGGCAGGCCAGCCTGCTCAAGGACGGCTGGACGGACCTGCGCAAGCGGCCCATGTTCCTGGTGACGGCGTTCATCATCGTGTGCCTGCTCGCCCTGGCCATCGCGCCCAGCCTGTTCACCAGCCGCTCCCCGTTCTCGGACGGCTTCTGTCAGCTGCAGAACTCGATGAACGCACCCTCGTCCGGGCACCTGTTCGGCTTCGACGTGCAGGGCTGCGACATCTACACCCGCACCGTCTACGGCACCCGCAACTCGATCGTCGTCGGTGTGGTGACGACCGTGGTCACCACCCTGATCGGCGGTCTGCTGGGCATGCTGGCCGGTCTGGTCGGCGGCTGGATCGACGCGGTCCTGTCCCGGATCACCGAGGTGTTCTCGGCGCTGCCGCTCATCGTCGGTGGTCTGCTGATCATGTCGATCTGGGGCGGCGGCGACGTCTGGTCGGTCTCGTTCATCATGGCGATCCTCGGCTGGCCGCAGGTCTTCCGGATCATGCGCGGCGAGGTCATCTCCAACAAGTACAACGACTACGTGACGGCCGCCCGGGCGCTGGGCGCGGACTCGTGGCGGATCGCCTTCCGGCACATCCTGCCCAACACCCTCGCCCCCGTCATCGTCATCACGACGATGAACCTCGGCGTCTACATCTCCGCCGAGGCCGCCCTGTCCTACCTGGGCATCGGCATCCAGTCACCGAACATCTCCTGGGGTCTGATGATCAGTGACGCCCAGGACCGGTTCCTGACCTCGCCGCACGCGCTGCTGTTCCCGGCCGGCGCGCTGAGCCTCACCGTGCTGGCGTTCATCGTGCTCGGCGACGTGGTCCGCGACGCCTTCGACCCCAAGATGCGCTGAGGGAGGCGTACGTGACCATCATCGACCCGACCGACGCCGCCCCGGCATCCCTGTCCGGCGACGGCAAGGGCAAGGGCCCGCTGCTCGATGTGCGCGATCTGCACGTCGAGTTCCAGACCCGCGACGGCGTGGTGAAGGCCGTCAACGGTGTCAACTACTCGGTGAACTCCGGGGAGACGCTGGCCGTGCTCGGCGAGTCCGGCTCCGGCAAATCCGTGACCGCGCAGGCGATCATGGGCATCCTCGACATGCCGCCGGCCCGCATCCCCCAGGGGGAGATCCGGTTCTACGGCGAGGACATGCTCACCATGTCCACCGAGGAACGGCGCAAGCTGCGCGGTGCCCGCATCGCGATGATCTTCCAGGACGCGCTCTCCGCGCTCAACCCCGTGCTCAGCGTGGGCTTCCAGCTCGGTGAGATGTTCCGCGTCCACCAGGGGATGTCCCGCAAGCAGGCCAGGGCCAAGGCCATCGAGCTGATGGACCGGGTGAAGATCCCGGCCGCCGCGGCCCGGGTGAACGACTACCCGCACCAGTTCTCCGGCGGTATGCGCCAGCGCATCATGATCGCGATGGCGCTCGCCCTGGAGCCGGACCTGATCATCGCCGACGAGCCCACCACGGCCCTCGACGTGACCGTGCAGGCCCAGGTGATGGACCTGCTCGCGGAGCTCCAGCGCGAGTACCAGATGGGCCTGATCCTCATCACCCACGACCTCGGTGTCGTCGCGGACGTCGCCGACAAGATCGCGGTGATGTACGCGGGCCGGATCGTGGAGACGGCGCCGGTGCATGAGCTGTACAAGCGCCCCGCGCACCCCTACACCCGCGGTCTGCTCGACTCGATCCCGCGCCTGGACCAGAAGGGCCAGGAGCTGTACGCGATCAAGGGTCTGCCGCCCAACCTGCTGAAGGTGCCCAGCGGCTGTGCCTTCAACCCGCGCTGCGAGAAGGCGCAGGACATCTGCCGCACCGACCGTCCGCCACTGGTCCCGGTGACCGAGGCGGACGGCAGCGAACTGCCCGGCCGCGCCAGCGCGTGCCACTTCTGGAAGGAGACGATCCATGGCTGAGACGACCCCGGCCGCCGAGCCGCAGGACGCCACGCCGAACGTCTCCGACGTGGAGGTCGCCGACGTCAACTCCGAGACGGAGGCGGTGGCCGCGCTCGACGCGCCGGTGGAGCGGGGCGAACCGATCCTTCAGGTGCGCAACCTGGTCAAGCACTTCCCGCTGACGCAGGGCATCGTCATCAAGCGTCAGATCGGCGCGGTGAAGGCCGTCGACGGCATCTCCTTCGACCTGCACCAGGGCGAGACCCTGGGCATCGTGGGCGAGTCGGGCTGCGGCAAGTCGACGGTCGCCAAGCTGCTGATGAACCTGGAGCGGGCGACCGCCGGCGAGGTCTTCTACAAGGGCCAGGACATCACCAGGCTGTCCGGGCGGGCGCTGAAGGCGGTCCGCCGGAACATCCAGATGATCTTCCAGGACCCGTACACCTCGCTCAACCCGCGGATGACCGTGGGTGACATCATCGGGGAGCCGTACGACATCCACCCCGAGGTGGCACCGAAGGGTGACCGGCGGCGCCGGGTGCAGGAGCTGCTGGACGTCGTCGGGCTCAACCCGGAGTACATCAACCGCTATCCGCACCAGTTCTCGGGTGGTCAGCGTCAGCGCATCGGCATCGCGCGCGGTCTGGCCCTGAACCCCGAGGTGATCATCTGCGACGAGCCGGTGTCGGCGCTGGACGTCTCCGTCCAGGCGCAGGTCATCAACCTGATGGAGCGGCTGCAGGACGAGTTCAACCTGTCGTACATCTTCATCGCGCACGACCTGTCCATCGTCCGGCACATCTCCGACCGGGTGGGCGTGATGTACCTGGGCAAGATGGCCGAGATCGGCTCCGACGAGCAGATCTACGAGCACCCGACGCACCCCTACACCCAGGCGTTGCTGTCGGCTGTTCCGGTGCCGGACCCGGAGGCGCGGGAGCAGCGCGAGCGGATCATCCTCACCGGTGACGTGCCGTCCCCGGCCAATCCGCCCTCGGGTTGCCGCTTCCGCACCCGCTGCTGGAAGGCGCAGGACAAGTGCGCGGAGGAGGTCCCGCTGCTGGCGATCCCGGAACGTTTCAAGGGCGTCGACACCCCGGCCGCCCACGAGTCGGCCTGCCACTTCGCGGAGGAGAAGGACGTCGTCCACGCGTAAGCCTGCGGCGCCTGAGCCCTTGTTCCCGGTACCCCGAGTTCGACTGGTGCCGGGAACTGGCGTTTCGGGCGGGGTTGTCTGTCGACCGTGGCGCTGTCGTGGCTGGTCGCGCAGTTCCCCGCGCCCCCTGGGGTGTTCGTGGCACCGCCCGTGACCAGGGGGGCGATGACCGGCTGCGGGCGGGGCTCAATCATCTGGCGTTCCATGCCGGGAGCCGGGCCGGCGTCGACGTGCTGGTCGCCGAGGCGCCGGCCCACGGGTGGGCGTCGCTGTTCGCGGAGCGGTACCCGCATGCGGGCGGGGCCGAGCACTACGCGGCCTATCTCGAGAACTCCGACGGGTTCGAGTCGAGTTGGTGGCCGGGGCGTCACCTGGGCACCGTGGTCCGAGCCCAGTGGCAGGCGACCTGCGGGACGGGGGACGCTGTCAGGATCTCGGGGTCCTCCGTGCGGCAACGGCTTGCGACGTTCGTGGTGTCCGCCTCGCCCGAGGACAGGATCTGGCAGCGGGTGTGGAAGCGGCAGCCTGCGGGGATGCGGGACGGATCCGGGGGTTCGCCGGTCAGGACCACCGGGGCGCCCGGCGCCTCCGGGAGGACCGACAACAGGGCCTGGGTGTAGGGGTGCCGGGGGGAGGTGAGGACCTGTTCCACGTCGCCCGTCTCCACGATCCGGCCCAGGTACATCACCGCCACGCGGTCCGCGATGTTCCAGGCCAGGCCCAGGTCGTGGGTGACCACCAGGGCGGACAGGCCCAGGTCCGCGCGCAGTCGGAGCAGCAGCGCCAGGATCTCGCCGCGCACGGACGCGTCCAGGGACGCCACGGGCTCGTCGGCGACGACGAGTTCCGGTTCCAGGACCAACGCGCCCGCGATGACCACCCGTTGGCGCTGGCCGCCGGACAGCTCGTGCGGGTAGCGCAGGAAGAAGCGCTCCGCGGGACGCAGCCCCGCCCGGGACAACGCCGAGGCGACGGCGGCGCGTTCGTCGCCGCCGTACCCGTGGATCCGCAGCCCCTCGGCCACCGCGTCGTACACGGTGTGCCGCGGGTTCAGCGATCCGCTCGGGTCCTGGAGCACGAGCTGGACGCGCCGGCGGTACGCCTTCAGGGCCCGGGAGGTGTACTCCAACGGGCGCCCCGAGAAACGGACTTGCCCCTCCGTCGGTTTCACCAGCCCCAGCAGGGTGCGCGCCAGCGTCGTCTTGCCGCAGCCCGACTCGCCGACCAGCGCCACGATCTCCCCGGCCCGGATGTCCAGCTCCACGCCGTCCACGGCCCGCACGGCCGCCTCCCCGCGCCGCCCCGGGAACGTCACCCGCAGGCCCTGGGCACTGAGCAGAGGTGTCGTCACGGCCGGTTCGGGGTGCTCGGCAGGATTCCCCGTCGTCATGTCGTACTCCTCGCGTCCTCGTCCTCGGCCGCCGCCGTCCGTCCCGGCGCGCCCACGTGCACGCAGGCCGCCTGCCGGCCGGGTCCCGCGTCGCGGAGCGGCTGGTCCTCCGTGGCGCAGCGGTCCAGTGCCTCCGGGCACCGTGGGTGGAAGGTGCAGCCCGAGGGCAGCTCGGACGGGTCGGGCGGGTCGCCGGCCAGGCCGCGGGGGGCGAACCGGGAGGCCGGGTCGCCGATGCGCGGGAAGGCGGCCGACAGGGCCTTGGCGTACGGGTGCCGGGCGTCCTCGTAGACCTGCCGGGCGGGGCCCTCCTCGACGATCCGGCCCGCGTACATCACCGCCAACCGGTCGCAGGTGTCGGCGAGGACGGCCAGGTCGTGGCTGATCATGACGAGACCCACGTCCTGTTCCGCCACGAGCTGTTCGATCAGCCGGAGGATCTGCGCCTGGATCATCACGTCCAGTGCCGTGGTCGGCTCGTCGGCGATGATCAGCCGGGGGTCGCAGGCGAGCGCCATGGCGATCATCACGCGTTGGCGCTGACCGCCGGAGAGTTCGTGCGGATAGGCGGAGGCGCGGGACGCCGGCAGGCCCACGTGCTCCAGCAGTTCGCCGGTCTTCTCGCGCGCCTTGGCCGCCGTCGCCCTGCGGTGCAGCAGGATCGGCTCGGCGATCTGGTCGCCCACGCGGTGCACGGGGTTGAGGGAGTGCATCGCGCCCTGGAAGACGATCGAGGCGCCCGCCCAGCGCACCGCCCGCACCTGCCCCCACCGCATGGTCAGGACGTCCTCGCCGTCCAGCAGGACCTCCCCGGACACGCGCGCCCCGGCGGGCAGCAGCCGCAGCAGCGCGAGCGCCAGCGTCGACTTGCCGCACCCCGACTCGCCCGCGATGCCCAGCTTGCGGCCCGCCGCGAGGGACAGGTCCACGCCCCGTACCGCGGCCGCCCCGCCCGGGTAGGTCACCCTCAGGTTCCGGACCTCCAGCAGCGTCAACGGGCCACCCCCAGCCTGGGGTTGAGAACCGACTCGACCGCGCGCCCGCACAGGGTGAACGCCAGCGCGACCACCGCGATGGCGATGCCCGGCGGCACCAGGTACCACCAGTCGCCGGAGCTGACCGCGCCCGCCTCCCGCGCGTCCTGCAGCAGCCCGCCCCACGAGATCACCGTCGGATCGCCGAGGCCCAGGAAGGCCAGGGTCGCCTCGGCGAGGACGGAGGAGGAGATCATCAGGGTCGTCTGGGCGAGCACCAGCGGCATCACGTTGGGCAGCACATGCCGGCTCATGACGTGCCAGTGGCCGCCGCCGAGCGCCTTCGCGCGCTCGATGTACGGCCGTGACTCGACCGCCAGTGTCTGCGCGCGCACCAGCCGGGCCGTGGTGGGCCAGGAGGTGACGCCGATGGCGAGGATCACCGTGCCCAGGGAGTGGGGCATCACCGTGGCCAGCGCGATGGCCAGCACCAGCGCCGGCATCACCAGGAACCAGTCGGTGATCCGCATCAGCACGGTCGCGTACGCCCCCCGGAAGTGCCCCGCGGTGATCCCGACGACCGTGCCGATCACCACCGACAGCACGGCCGCGAGCAGTCCCACGAGCAGCGAGACCCGCGAGCCCCACACCACCAGTCCGAGCAGGTTCCGTCCGAACCGGTCGGTGCCCAGCGGGAACCCACCGCTCGGCGCCTGCAGCGGACTGCCCGGCGCGTCGGTCACCCCGGTCACCCCGGAGCCGACGGTCAGCGGGGCCGTCAGCGCGACCAGCGCGAACAGGGCGAGCGCGGCCAGCCCGACGAGGCCCGCGCGGTGGGTGCGGTACTGCCGCCAGAACCGCGCGGCGGAGCGGCGCCGGCGCTGCCAGGCCAGCGTGCGGGGCCCGGGCGCGGTGTCGGTCGTCATCGGCCCACCCGGGGGTCGAGCAGCGGGTAGACCAGGTCGGCCAGAGTGTTCATGACGATCACCGCCGAGGCGAAGAAGAGGAACAGCCCCTGCACCAGGGGCAGATCGGGCACGCTCAGGGCCTGGTAGAACAGCCCGCCGAGGCCCGGCCAGGAGAAGACGGTCTCGACCAGGATGACGCCGGCGACGGTCCGGCCGAGGTTGACGAAGACCAGGGTGACCGTGGGCAGCAGCGCGTTCGGCACCGCGTGCCGGCGCCGCACCAGGTCGTCCCTGAGGCCCTTGGCGCGGGCGGTCGTCAGATAGTCACTGCCCATCTCGTCGAGCAGCGCCGAGCGGGTGACCAGCAGCGTCTGGCCGTACTCGACCGCGACCAGGGTGACCACGGGCAGGACGAGATGGTGGGCGACGTCGAGGACGTAGGCGAAGCCCTCCTTGCCGCCCGACTCCATGCCGCCGGTCGGGAACAGGCCCGGGATCGGGCCGAGGCCCACGGCGAACACGATGATGACCAGCAGGCCCAGCCAGAAGGACGGGACGGAGTAGAGGGTCAGCGCCAGGCCGGTGTTGAGCCGGTCGCCGAGTCTGCCGTGCCGCCAGGCCGAGCGGGTGCCGAGGAACATGCCGAGCGCGGTGTAGAGCACGAAGGCCGTGCCGGTCAGCAGCAGGGTGTTCGGCAGCGCCTCGGTGATCTTGTCGATGACCGGGGCGCGGAACTGGTACGAGGTGCCCAGGTCGCCGGTGAGCGCCTTGCGGCAGTAGTCGGTGAACTGCTCCCACATCGGCAGGTCCAGGCCGAACTCCTTGCGGTACTCGGCCAGTTGTCCGGCCGACACCGGGCGGCCGCCGGTCATCGTCTTGACCGGGTCACCCGGGATCAGCCGGAACAGGAAGAAGCCGGTGACCAGGACGGCGAGCAGCGACACGGCGGCGCCACCCGCCTTGGCCGCCCCATAACGCAGATACGCGGGGGTGGTGCGCGCCCGTGGGCCGCGGGCCGCCGTACCGGTGGGAACCGGTACGGCGGCCTTGTCGACCGCTGCCGACGCCGAGTCGGGCGCCGTCGGTTGGATGGACATGGCCTACTCGCGGTCGTCGGCCGTGGCGTGCCGGCGCCGCGCGAGGAAGGCCCCGGCTCCGGCGAGGACCACGACACCCGCGACGACCCCGATGATCACGCCGGTCGAGCTGCCGCCGCCGGAGGAGTCGCCGGAGCCGGCCGGGACCGCCGACCACCAGCTCCAGTAGCCGTCCTGGCCGTAGATGTTGCCGGCGGCCCTGGGCATCGTCTCGATCGACTTGATCTGGTCGGTGCGGTAGGCCTCGACGGCGTTCGGGTACGCCATGACGTTCATGTACCCGAGGTCGTACAGCCGCGACTCCATCTGCTTGACGATGCCGGCCCGTTTGCCGGGGTCGTACTCGGCGAGCTGCCGGGCGTACAGCTCGTCGTAGGTCTTGTCGCAGACGAAGTTGTCGGTCGCGCCGGTGTCCTTCGGGGTGGCGGGCAGGGCGGCGCAGGTGTGGATGGACAGCACGTAGTCCGGGTCGGGGTTGACGGACCAGCCGTCGAAGGCGAGGTCGTACTTGCCGGCGAGCCAGGGGTCGGTGACGTTGTCCAGGCAGTCCAGGCTCATTCCGATGCCGAGTTTCGCCCACCACTCCTTGAGGTACTGTCCGACCGCCTTGTCGTTGGGGTCGGTGGCGTGGCACAGGACCCGGTAGTTCAGCGGTTTGCCGTCCTTGCCGACCCGCTTGCCGTCGGCGTTCTTCCGGTACCCGGCCTGGTCGAGGAGCTGGGCGGCCCTGGCGGGGTCGTAGGCGAGCTCCTGGCCCGGGTCCGGTTTCCAGAAGTACGTCGAGAAGCGGGGCGGGATGTAGCCCTGGCCCTCGACCGCGTGGCCCTGGAACACCTTGTCGATGATCGTCTTGCGGTCGACCGCCAGGAACAGCGCGTGCCGCACCCGCTGGTCCAGCAGGGACGGGTCGCCGTCGCCGAACTTCTGGCCGTTCTTCGCCTTCGCGCCCGGGTTGGTGGCCAGGGCGTAGAAGCGGCGGCCGGGGGCGTCGTTGACCTTGATGTCCGACTGGCCCTTGAGGGAGGCCGCCTGAGCCGGCGTCAGGGCGGGCTGGCCGGCGACGAAGGAGACCTCGCCCTTGCGCAGGGCGGCCACGGCGGCGTCCTGGTCCTTGTAGTACTTGAAGACCAGCTCGTCGAACTTGGGCGCCCCGCGCCAGAAGCTCTTGTTGGCCTTCAGCCGGACATAGCTGTCCGCCTTGTACTCGGTGAGGACGAAGGGCCCGTCCCCGACGACGGGGAAGGACTTGTCGTTGTTGAACTTCGAGAAGTCCGTGACCTTCTTCCAGACGTGCTCCGGCACGATCGGCACGTCGAGCGCGGTCATGGTGGCCTGCGGCTTCTTCAGCCGGACGACCAGCTGCGTGGGGCTCGGAGCCGTCACCTCGCGGAAGTTGCCGACGAAGCTGCCGTTCGCGGTGGCGGCCGCCTGATCGGTCATCATCTTGTTGAACGTCCAGGCCGCGTCCTGGGCCGTCACCTTCTGGCCGTCCGACCACTTCGCGTCCGAGCGGACGGTGTAGGTCCAGGTCAACTTGTCGGCGGACGGCTTCCAGCTGGTGGCGAGGCCGGGCACCGGGTGTGCGTCACCGGGGTCGTAGTCGGTGAGGTATTCGTACGTCAGCCGCAGGATGCTGGTGCTGAGCAGCCGTACCGCCAGGAAGGGGCTGAGCGAGTCCACGCTCTGGGCGACCGCGACGGTGAGGACCTTGTCCTCGGCCGCCCGCGCCTGCTGGGGAGCCGGGTTGAGCGGGGTCGCGAGGGCCGCCGAGGACGTCAGAGCGAGGGCGCCGGCGAGGGCGACGAGCCGGGGCGTGCGGGATCGCGGGCTTCTCGGATGTGAACGCCTTGCGCCGTACTGCTCTTGTGGGCTCATGAATCGTGACCTCGCGTCATCGCTCGCACAGGGACGGCTTGTTCGGACTGCAGGACCGGGTTCTGCCTGGTGACGCCAGCTGGGTGATGAGTGTGTCTATCAGCGGGTGTCTGCGCGCGTCAACGGCCCGGGAAACCTCATGTGGCCTGCGAAAACGGGCGAGTTGATATTCGGGATCGCAAATATTGGTCCAGACCGGTGAAGGTGTCCTGGTGGAGCGCTGACGCCTGTCGGTGACCGTGCCTTCACCCCGCGCCTCACCCGTGCGGCGGCACCGTCCCCCGGACGGCCGTCCCGCGAACGGGCGCGCCGAATGTGCGGAATATCTTGTGTGTCCGGATATTCGCCGGTAACGGACCGGCATTCTGAGGAGGCACTCCATGCGTGGAGCGACGCACGCCCCGTGGGCCGCATGCGCGGTGGTGGTCGCCCTCGCGGCGACCGCCTGCGGCAGCGGCAGTGGTGGCGGCAGCGGTGGTGGCGGTGACGGTGCCGAGGTGCTCAGCTCGTCCTGGGGCGACCCGCAGAACCCGCTGGAGCCGGCCAACACCAACGAGGTGCAGGGCGGCAAGGTCCTCGACATGATCTTCCGCGGGCTGAAGCGGTACAACCCGAAGACCGGTGCCGCCGAGGACATGCTCGCCGAGAAGATCGACACCACGGACTCGCAGAACTTCACCATCACCGTCAAGAGCGGCTGGAAGTTCAGCAACGGCGAGGCCGTCACCGCCAAGTCCTTCGTCGACGCCTGGAACTACGGGGCGAGCCTGAAGAACAACCAGAAGAACGCCTACTTCTTCGGGTACATCGAGGGCTACGACAAGGTGCACCCGGACACCGGCACCCAGACCGCCACCACGCTCTCCGGCCTCAAGGTCACCGGCCCGCAGACCTTCACCGTCAAGCTCAGCCAGAAGTTCTCGACCTTCCCCGACACCCTCGGCTACGCGGCCTACGACCCGCTGCCCCAGACGTTCTTCAGCGACCACGCCGGCTGGATCGCGAAGCCGGTCGGCAACGGCCCGTACGCCATCCAGTCGTACGCCAAGGGCTCGAAGATGTCCCTCAGGAAGTGGGACGCCTACCCCGGCACCGACAAGGCGCAGAACGGCGGTGTCGACCTCAAGGTCTACACCGACAACAACACCGCCTACACCGACCTCATGGCCGGCAACCTCGACCTGGTCGACGACGTCCCGGCCGCCCAGCTGAAGAACGTCAAGAGCGACCTCCAGGGCCGGTATCTGAACACCCCCGCCGGCATCATCCAGACCCTCGCCTTCCCCTTCTACGACCCGGCCTGGAACAAGAGCGGCTCGGAGAAGGTCCGCAAGGGCCTGTCCATGGCGATCAACCGCCGGCAGATCACCGACACGATCTTCCAGAAGACCCGCACCCCGGCCACCGACTGGACCTCACCGGTGCTCGGGACGGCGGGCGGCTTCCAGGACGGGCTGTGCGGGGACGGCTGCCAGTACAACCCCAGCCAGGCCAAGAAGCTGATCCAGGAGGGCGGCGGACTGCCCGGCGGCCAGGTCAAGATCACGTACAACGCGGACACGGGCTCGCACAAGGAGTGGGTGGACGCCGTGTGCAACTCCATCAACAACGCGCTCGGCAACGACAAGGCCTGCGTCGGCAACCCGGTCGGCACCTTCGCCGACTTCCGCAACCAGATCGGGCAGCACAAGATGACCGGGCCGTTCCGGGCCGGCTGGCAGATGGACTACCCGCTCATCCAGAACTTCCTGCAGCCCCTCTACTACACCAACGCCTCCTCCAACGACGGCAAGTGGTCCAACAAGGACTTCGACACCTACGTCGACCAGGCCAACGCCGAGAGCGACACCAGCAAGGCGATCGGTCTGTTCCAGAGCGCCGAGAAAGTCGTACGGGACAACATGGCCGCCATCCCGCTCTGGTACCAGAACGGCAGCGCCGGCTGGTCCGAGCGGCTCTCCAATGTCGCCCTCAACCCGTTCAGCGTCCCGGTCTACAACGAGATCAAGGTCGGCTGAGCCGCCGTGGGACGGTACGTGGTCCGGCGTCTGCTCCAGATGATCCCGGTGTTCATCGGGGCCACGCTGCTGATCTTCCTGATGGTGAACGTGATGGGCGACCCCATCGCGGGCCTGTGCGGTGAGCGGCAGTGCGACCCGGCCACGGCCGCCCAGCTGAAGAAGGAGTTCGGGCTCGACAAGCCCGTGTGGCAGCAATACCTGACCTACATGGGGAACGTCTTCACCGGCGACTTCGGTACGGCGTTCAACGGGCAGAAGGTCACCGAGCTGATGGCGACCGCGTTCCCCGTCACCATCCGGCTGACGATCGTCGCGATCCTCTTCGAGATCGTCATCGGCATCACGCTGGGCGTCATCACGGGGCTGAAGCGCGGACGGCCCGTCGACACCTCGGTCCTCCTGCTCACCCTCGTGGTCATCTCCGTCCCCACCTTCGTCACCGGCCTGTTGCTGCAACTGCTGCTCGGCGTCGAGTGGGGCTGGATCAAACCGTCGGTCTCCACGGACGCCACGTTCGGGGAACTGATCGTGCCGGGGCTGGTCCTCGCGTCCGTCTCCCTCGCCTACGTCACCCGGCTGACCCGCACCTCCATCGCGGAGAACCGGCGCTCCGACTACGTCCGCACGGCCGTCGCCAAGGGCCTGCCCCGGCAGCGGGTGATCATCCGCCACCTCCTGCGCAACTCCCTGATCCCGGTGGTCACCTTCATCGGCACCGACATCGGCGCGCTGATGGGCGGCGCGATCGTCACCGAGCGGATCTTCAACATCCACGGCGTCGGCTACCAGCTATACCAGGGCATCCTCCGCCAGAACACCCAGACGGTGGTCGGCTTCGTGACCGTCCTGGTCCTGGTCTTCCTCGTCGCCAACCTGCTGGTCGACCTGCTGTACGCCGTTCTCGACCCGAGGATCCGCTATGCCTGAGCAGCCGTACGAACCGGAGGGCGCCGTCGCCGGCACCGGAATGGGCGGCGCCATGGACCTGGCCACGGCGGAGGGCGAGACCCTGGAGCGGACGCCGACCGGCCCCGAGAGCACGGGCCCGCAGCAGAAGCCGCGCTCCCTGTGGTCCGACGCCTGGCGCGACCTGCGCCGCAACCCGGTCTTCATCATCTCGGCCGTCGTGATCCTCTTCCTGGTCTTCATCTCCCTGTGGCCGTCGGCGATCACCTGGATGAGTCCCCTCAAGTGCGACCTCGTCAAGGCCCAGGAGGGCTCCCAGCCCGGCCATCCCTTCGGCTTCGACGGCCAGGGCTGCGACGTCTACACGCGTACGGTCTACGGCACCCGTACGTCCGTCACGGTCGGCGTCTGCGCCACGTTCGGGGTCGCGCTCCTCGGCTCGGTGCTCGGCGGGCTCGCGGGGTTCTTCGGCGGGGTCTCGGACTCGTTCCTCTCCCGCATCACCGACATCTTCTTCGCGATCCCGGTCGTCCTCGGCGGTCTCGTCCTGCTCTCGGTGGTCACCAGCAACACGGTCTGGCCGGTCGTCGGGTTCATCGTGCTGCTCGGCTGGCCGCAGATCGCCCGTATCGCCCGCGGGTCCGTCATCACCGCCAAGCAGAACGACTACGTCCAGGCCGCCCGCTCCCTGGGCGCCTCCAACTCCCGCATCCTGCTGCGGCACATCGCGCCCAACGCGGTCGCCCCGGTGATCGTCGTGGCGACCATCGCGCTCGGCACGTACATCGCCCTGGAGGCGACCCTGTCCTTCCTCGGCGTCGGCCTCAAACCCCCGAACGTCAGCTGGGGCATCGACATCTCCGCCGCGTCCCCCTACATCCGCAACGCCCCGCACATGCTCCTCTGGCCGGCCGGCGCCCTGGCCGTCACGGTCCTGGCCTTCATCATGCTGGGCGACGCGGTCCGCGACGCCCTCGACCCGAAGCTGAGGTGAGGCCGAATGGAACGGAGCCTGCGACGCGCGGGCGCCCCGTCAGACCCCCGGCTCCAGGCCCGCCCTGCCCGGAGAGGGCGCGGTGCGGGCGGGTTGGGGGAGTCGGACGGGGTACGGCTGGGGCGCCGGGGGCGGGGGATGAGGCGCCCTGGTCCGTTGGTCCCGGCGGGAGGGCGGGCGCGTGGTGTCGGCCGGCGCGGGGCCTTGTGGGAGCTGATGCGGCCGGGCTTCCGTTCATCCCTCGCGACACCCTCGGCTCACATCCGGGGTGAGGGCGATGGCGGCTCCCGGCGCCAGACCGGTCCTGCCCGGGAAGGGCGTGGTGCGGGCGGGGTACGGCCTGGGCGCCGGGGGCGGGGGAGCGGTGTTCTCGTTCGGCAGGCTCGGCGCTGCGAGTCGTGGCGGGTGTTCCTCGCTCGCGGGTCGGTGGTCCGCCGCGGGGGCCGGCGCGTGCGATTCGGGCAGTCCCGGACGTCTTGGCGCCCGTCGCCCACTGCGGGCCCACCCCGGTCCTCCTGCAGACGGATGCGGCCGGGCTTCCGTTCATCGGGCGGGAGGCTCTCGTGCGGGATGCTCTCGGCCCGGTGTGGGCGGGGAGCGGGCGTCCGCGTTCGTCGTGCTCGGTCATCCGGGTCGCCGTTTTCCCGGTCGGCGTATCGCGATCTGGGCTGGTCCAGGAGCTCGTGTGGGCCGGCACGTCCGGACTTCTGTTCATCCGGCGGGACGCCCCCGGGCGTGAGGCCCCCGGGCCGAAGGTGAGGTGGCGTCATGTTGCTGGACGTACGCGAGCTGCAGGTGGAGTTCCGGACTCGGGACGGCGTGGCCAAGGCCGTCAACGGGGTGAACTACAGCGTGGACGCCGGGGAGACGCTGGCCGTGCTGGGGGAGTCCGGGTCGGGGAAGTCCGTCACCGCGCAGGCCGTGATGGGGATTCTCGACATGCCGCCGGGGCGGATCACGGGCGGAGAGGTCCTGTTCCAGGGGCGGGATCTGCTCAAGCTCAAGGAGGAGGAGCGGCGCAAGGTCCGCGGCGCCGAGATGGCGATGATCTTCCAGGACGCCCTGTCCTCCCTGAACCCCGTGCTGTCCGTGGGCGACCAGCTCGGTGAGATGTTCGTCGTGCATCGCGGGATGTCACGCAAGGACGCCCGGACCAGGGCGATCGAGCTGATGGACCGCGTGCGCATCCCGGCCGCCAAGGCCCGCGTCAAGGACTATCCGCACCAGTTCTCCGGCGGCATGCGCCAGCGCATCATGATCGCGATGGCCCTGGCCCTGGAGCCGGCCCTGATCATCGCCGACGAACCCACCACCGCCCTCGACGTCACCGTCCAGGCCCAGGTCATGGACCTGCTCGCGGAGTTGCAGCGCGAGTACAACATGGGGCTCATCCTCATCACCCACGACCTCGGCGTGGTCGCGGACGTCGCCGACAAGATCGCCGTGATGTACGCGGGCCGGATCGTCGAGTCGGCGCCGGTGCACGACATCTACAAGGCGCCCGCCCACCCCTACACGCGCGGGCTCCTCGACTCCATCCCCCGCCTGGACCAGAAGGGCCAGGAGCTGTACGCGATCAAGGGGTTGCCGCCCAACCTGATGCACATCCCTCCGGGGTGCGCCTTCAACCCCCGCTGTCCGATGGCCCAGGACGTCTGCCGCACCGACGAGCCTCCCCTGTACGAGGTTGATCAAGTGAGGGGCAGCGCCTGTCACTTCTGGAGGGAGTGCCTCAATGGTTGACCGGGTTGAGCCGATCCTGGAAGTGAGTGGACTGGTCAAGCACTATCCCTTGACCCAGGGCATCCTGTTCAGGAAACAGGTCGGGGCCGTCAAGGCCGTCGACGGTGTGGACTTCGCGCTCAACAGGGGAGAGACCCTCGGCATCGTCGGGGAATCGGGCTGCGGCAAGTCGACGGTCGCCAAGATGCTCGTCAATCTGGAGCAGCCGACGCAAGGGCTGATCAAGTACAAGGGCGAGGACATCGGCAAGCTGTCCGCGAAGGCCCTCAAGTCCGTCCGCCGCAACATCCAGATGGTCTTCCAGGACCCGTACACCTCGCTCAACCCCCGTATGACGGTGGGCGACATCATCGGGGAGCCGTACGAGATCCACCCCGAGGTGGCGCCCAAGGGCGACCGGCGCAAGAAGGTCCAGGAGCTGCTGGACGTCGTCGGACTCAACCCGGAGTACATCAACCGCTATCCGCACCAGTTCTCCGGCGGCCAGCGCCAACGCATCGGCATCGCCCGGGGCCTGGCGCTGCGCCCGGAGGTCATCGTCGCCGACGAGCCGGTCTCCGCGCTGGACGTGTCCGTGCAGGCGCAGGTCATCAATCTGATGGCGAGCCTGCAGAGCGACTTCGAGCTGAGTTACGTCTTCATCGCGCACGACCTGTCCATCGTGCGGCACATCTCGGACCGGGTCGGGGTGATGTACCTCGGGCGGATCGTGGAGATCGGCCGGGACCAGGAGATCTACGACCATCCCACGCACCCCTACACCCAGGCCCTGCTGTCCGCCGTCCCCGTGCCCGACCCGGAGGCCCGCGAGCACCGGGAGCGGATCATCCTCGCCGGTGACGTCCCGTCCCCGACCAACATCCCCTCAGGCTGCCGCTTCCGCACCCGCTGCTGGAAGGCCCGCGAGCGCTGCGCCCTGGAGGTGCCGCTGCTGGCGGTACCGGCCGAGTTCCGGATGACGAGCGGCCCGGCCGCCCACGACTCGGCGTGCCACTTCGCGGAGGAGAAGACGGTCGTCCCCTGGGAGGGGGAAGGCAACGGACCGGGGTGACATGGCGCACCCCGGTCCGTTTACGGCACCCGCACGGCCGTACGCTGTTCAGCGTCGCGTGTCCGTATATCGGGACCGCTTCCGTCAAGTTGCCTGTGTGTTAACGCGGTTCATCCCTGTTTGCGCGGTTGTGCGAGCGAACGCCGCAGGAAGTCCAGCTGCAGTCGCAGCAGGTTCTCGGCGACCTCCTCCTGCGGAGTCATGTGCGTGACCCCGGACAGCGGCAGCACCTCGTGCGGGCGGCCGGCGGCCAGCAGCGCCGAGGACAGCCGCAGCGAGTGGGCGACCACCACGTTGTCGTCGGCGAAACCGTGGATGATCATCATCGGGCGGTGCGGATCGGCGGCGTCGACCAGTCCCGCGTCGTCGATCAGCGAGTTGCGCCGGTAGACCTCCGGCTGCTCCTCGGGGTGGCCGATGTAGCGCTCCTGGTAGTGGGTGTCGTACAGGCGCAGATCGGTGACCGGGGCGCCCACCACCGCCGCGTGGAACACGTCCGGGCGGCGCAGCACCGCGAGCGCCGCGAGATAACCGCCGAAGGACCAGCCGCGGATCGCGACCCGGGAGAGGTCGAGCGGGAAGTCGCCGGCAAGTGCCTGGAGCGCGTCCACCTGGTCCTGCAGCACCACCGCCGCCAGTTCGTCCCGTACCGCCTTCTCCCAGGCGGGCGAGCGGCCCGGGGTGCCCCGGCCGTCCGCGACGACCACCGCGAAACCCTGGTCGGCGAACCATTGCGAGGTGAGATGCGGATTGTGCGCGGCGACCACCCGCTGACCATGAGGACCGCCGTAGGGATCCATGAGCACCGGGAGGGGAGTGTCCCCGTGGTAGTCCCGTGGCATAAGCACGGCGCACGGGATCCGCCGTGCGCCCCCCTGTGTGAGTGTCACGCGCGGGGACATACCGGGATGTTCGGCGTACGAGGCGATGGTCGCCGTCTGCTTCCCGTCCCGGAGCACCTGCACGCGGGCGCCCGGCCGGTCCGGCGTGGCGGACACCAGCACGGTCATGCCCCCGGCGCGCACCGCCGAGTGCACGCCGGGCTCGTGCGAGACGCGCTCCAGGCCGCGTTCGCTGACGCGATAGACATGCACCTCACCGGTCTCCGGGTGCTCTGCCTCCTCGCCCGCCGAGGCCGAGACCAGCGCGTCCTCGTCCGCCACGTCCAGCACGGCCCTGACGTGCAACTGCGGCCCGGTGAGCGGGCGTTCGCCCACCGCGAGCACCCGTGCGCCGCCCTCGTCCGCGATCCGCACCAGCCGTCCCGAGGGGCTCCAGCAGGGCACCCCGGGGAAAAGATCCAGCCAAACTGGATCTTCGTCCGCGTGCACCAGCCGGGTCGCCCCGGTGTCCGGCTCCACCGCCAGATACAGCTGGCTGCGCTGGTCCCGCGCCTGGACGAGCAGCAGCGGGGCACCCGCCGCTGACCAGTGCACATGCGCCAGATACGGATAGCGCGCCCAGTCCCAGACAACCTCCGTGCGCGCCCCGTCCAGGCCGATCACGAACAGCCGTACGTCCGCGTTGTCCGTGCCCGCCGCCGGATACGGGACGTGTTGTGGATCACGTTCCGGATGGGCGGGGTCGGAGATCCACCAGCGCCGTACCGGCGTGTCGTCCACGCGCGCGACCAGCAGCCGGTCCGACTCGGGCGACCACCAGAACCCCCGCGAACGCTGCATCTCCTCGGCCGCGATGAACTCGGCCAGGCCGTAGGTGACGTTCTCCGACTCCGGCTCCGCGAGGGCCCGTTCGCCCTCGCCCTCGGCGCCCACCACCCGCAGGGCGCCCCGCGCCAGGTACGCCACGTGCCGGCCGTCGGGGGAGGGGCGTGGGTCGATCACCGGCCCCGGAGTCGGGAGTTCACGTGCCGTGCCGGCCCGCAGCTCGGCCGTGAAAAGCCGTCCTGACAACGCGAAAGACGCCAACTCCACATCCCCGTCGGTGGCATAGCCGACGATGCCGGCACCACCCTCACGGCTGCGTTCGCGGCGCGCCCGTTCCTGGGGCGAGAGGTCCTCGTCGGAGCCTCCGAGCAGGGTGCGCGGGTCGGCCGCCACCCGCTCCGTGCCGCTGTCCACGTCGAGGACCCAGAGCGCATTCGCCCTGTCCGTACCGGAACCGGAACGCAGGAACACGACACGGGCGCCGTCGGGCGCCACGGTGAAGGAGCGCGGCGCGCCGAGCGTGAAACGCTGGGTGCGGGCGTGCCTGCGGGGGAAGGAGTCGGACGTCGTCGTCATGCCCCGACCATATTGGCCATGCGCCCCCTTGTGCGGCCGTGCGCCGATCGATGCGCAGGTCCGGATAGTTATGATCACTACCGCACAGTGGGTATGAACCTGCTGGTCCTTGTGGATTTATCTGCCGGGATTTTTGCCCCCTGGTCCGACCCCCGCGCTCTTGGGATCTTTGGAGGTGAGCCGCCGTGGCACTCTCGATTTCGGCGGTGGTGCTGCTGGCGATCGTCGTCTTCTTGTTGGTCAAGAAGTCCGGGCTGAAGGGCGGGCACGCGGTCGTCTGCATCCTTCTGGGGTTCTATCTCGCCTCCTCGACCGTGGCACCCACGATCAATGATCTGACGACGAACATCGCGAGCATGATCGGCAGCATCAAGTTCTGACCCGGGCTGCGCCGCGCTGTCAGTGGTGCCTCGTAGGGTGGACCCATGACGGAACCACCCCGGCGTCTGCTGCTGGTGCACGCGCACCCGGACGACGAGTCGATCAACAACGGCGCGACCATGGCGCGGTACGCGGCCGAGGGTGCCCGGGTGACGCTGGTCACCTGCACTCTCGGTGAGCGCGGCGAGGTCATCCCGCCCGGCCTGCGGCACCTCACCGGAGCGGCCCTGGGCGAGTACCGGCTGGCCGAGCTCACCGCCGCCATGCGGGAGCTCGGCGTCGAGGACTTCCGTCTGCTCGGCGGCCCCGGCCGCTACCGCGACTCCGGGATGATGGGCCTGTCCGACAACGAGGACCCCGCCTGCTTCTGGCAGGCCGACCTCGACGAGGCCGCCGCCCACCTGGTCGAGGTGATCCTGGAGGTACGCCCGCAGGTCCTCGTCACCTACGACGACAACGGCGGCTACGGCCACCCCGACCACATCCAGGCCCACCGCGTCGCCACGCGCGCGGCCGAGCTGGCGGCGGGGCAGGGCTGGGAGATCCCCAAGGTGTACTGGAACCGGGTGCCCCGGCCGGTCGCCGAGGAGGCCTTCGCCCGGCTCGCAAAGGATCTTCCCGCGCTCCCCTTCTCCAAGGCCGCCGTCGTCGACGACGTCCCTGGCGTGGTGCAGGACGACCGGATCACCGCCGAGATCGACGGCACCGCGTACGCGGACGCGAAGGCCGCCGCGATGCGGGCGCACGCGACCCAGATCGAGGTCGCGCCGCCGTACTTCGCGCTTTCCAATGAACTCGCGCAACCCCTGTTCACCACCGAGTACTACGAGTTGGTGAGAGGTGAGAGGGCAGGAGGGGTGCGGGAGACGGATCTCCTCGCGGGGCTCGGTGTCGGTGACGGCGGCGATGCCGGCCTCGGTGACGGTACCGGTGCCAGGGAGGCGTCATGAGTGAGCGGGGCTCGATGCTCGCGCAACCGCTTCAGCGGCCCTCCGCGGGGCGGACGTTGCTGTTCCTCGGGCTGTTCGTGCTGGGCGCGGTCGTCGGGGCCGCCGGCGCGCTGGTGCAGGCGGGCTGGTTCCCGGGCGGGCTGCTGCTCGCGCTCGCCGGCGAGGCCGGGCTGCTGCTCGGCGGCGGACGGGCCACCGGCAGCCGGGGCGGAGCGATCGCACCGGCCGCCGGCTGGGTGATCGCCGTCATCCTGCTCACCGCGAGCAGACCCGAGGGCGACTTCCTGTTCGGGGCCGGAGGGGGCTCGTACCTCTTCCTGCTCGGCGGGATGGCCGTTGCTGTGATCTGCGCCACCCTTGGGCAGGGGCGGCAACCAACGGGGCGTGACGTCCGACTTGCCAAGTGACGTACCACTTGGCCGTTAACCAGGCGTGCGAGTCCGGTGTGGGTTTCCCCGGCGGTCGTGGGATACGCGCCAGAAGTGGCCAGTATGGTGGTGCGCGCCGCCGAGCTGCCCGTGAGGTCATGTCGGGCGGCGGAGCCAACCGGGAGAACCTGCCTTGAGTCGTGAAACTGACACTCCGTCCTCCGGGCCCAACGGGCGCGGCGGCGGAGCCGCATACCCGTCCGGCACGCCGCCGTACGGTACCCCCGCGGCATCCGACGCCGGTTCGGACACGGGCCGTTCGGCCGAGCGGCCGGAGGAACGCAAGACCGAGACCACGCTGACGACCCGGATCCGGATCAACATCCCCGGATCGCGGCCGATTCCGCCGGTCGTGGTGCGTACGCCCGTCGCGGACGCCGGTATCTCCGAGGAGACCGGCGAGACCGAACTCCCCACCGCGGCACCGGGCGCGGCCACGGCCACCGTGGACGCTCCCGTGGAGCCCGAGCAGTCGGCCGAGGACAAGACGAGCGATTGGTTCGCGCCCCGCAAGTCCGGCCCGGCCAAGGGGGGTCCGGGGAGCGGAGCCACCAACGGCGCCGGTCTGCCGGGCGGTTCGGCCGCGGGAACGCCGGGAGCGGGGGCTCCGGGCGCCTCCTCGGGCGGCGCGCGTCCGGGCGCGGGTGCGTCCGGTGGGGCACGTCCCGGTGGCGTGGTCGGCTCGATGAGCGTGCCCGGCGGCTCCCGGGCGGGCGGCGCGAACGGTAGGCCCGGCGGGACGAACGGCGCGGGGCTCCCCGGCGCGACCGGCGGTCCGGTGGCTCCCGGCCACGGCGGCGGCACCGGCTCCTTCGACGTCACCGAGGCCCTGGCGGCGGGCCCGCTGGGCAACGGCGGCCCGCGCGCCGGCGGCGAGCCGCGCCGCGACGAGCTGCCGTACTTCTCGGACAACGACCCCGCCCAGCAGAACGGCCACCCCGACCAGAACGGCTTCGCCGACCCGGGCGGCCAGAACGGCCAGGGCGGTTTCGGCGGCCCGGGCGGCCAGAACGGCCAGGGCGGTTTCGCCGGCCAGGACGGCTACGGCGGCCAGGACAGCCTGAACGGCCAGAACGGCTACGGCGGCCCCGGCACCCAGAACGGCTTCGCGGGCCCCGCCCAGGACAATGGCTTCGGCGGCCCCGGCGGCGATCCCTTCGCGGGTCCCGGTGGCCCCGGCGCCGACAACTTCGCCGGCCCCGGCGGCGCGAGCGGCTTCAACGGGCCGAACGGCCGTGGCGGACAGGGCGGCTCGCAGGGCCCCGCCGGCCCGACCGGCGGCCCCGTCACCGGCGACGGCCCGCTGGTCCCGCCACTCGGCCCCGGCGGCCCCGGCGCACTGCCCGGCGGCGAGCCCTTCGGCCCCGGCGGCCCCGGCAGGGTTCCCGGCGCCCCCCGCACCGCACGCGGTGGCGCTCCCGCCGGGCTCGGCATGGCTCCCGGTGCCCCCGGTACCGGTGCCCCCGGCACGGGCCTCGGTCCCGGCGGCGGCCTCAGTGACGACACGGCGATCCTGACCCCGCAGAAGCCGGCACCCGAGCCCGGCGCGCCGGGCTACCCGACGCCCGACAACGTCTCCGGGCACACCGTCACCAGCGGCATCCCGGTCGTGCCGCCCGGCGCCAAGTCGCCGTTCGGTCCGGGCGGCTCCACCGACGGTCCGCTGCCCCACACGCCCCCCAAGCTGCCCGAGCCGGTCGCGCAGAACGTGCCGGCGGCCGCCGCGCCCAAGAAGAAAAAGAAGGGCCGCAGCAAGCTGGTGCTGCTCGCCGGTGTCGTGGTCGTCGCCGGCGTCGGGGTCTACGGCGCCGGGCTGCTGATGAACCACTCCGACGTGCCCAAGGGCACCACCGTGCTCGGCGTCGACATCGGCGGAGGCACCCGCGACGACGCGGTCAAGAAGCTCGACGCGGCCTTCGGCAGCCGGGTGAACAAGCCGCTGAAGCTGTCGGTCGGCGGCTCCACGGTCCCGCTGACGCCGGACCAGGCGGGCCTCCAGTTCGACGAACAGGCCACGGTCGCCAAGGCGGCGACGAGCGACTACAACCCGGTCTCCGTCGTCGGCTCCCTGTTCGGACAGCACCGCGTCATCGACCCGGTCATGCCCGTCGACGAGGAGAAGCTGGCGGCGGCCCTGAAGAGCGCCGTCGGTGGCGGCTCCGGTTCCGGTTCGGTGACCGACGGCACCATCGAGTTCAAGTCCGGCAAGGCCGTCGCCGTCTACGGCAAGGGCGGCAAGGGCATCGACGCCGCCAAGTCGGCCCAGGCGGTCGAGGAGGCGTACCGCTCCCAGGTCGAGTCCGGCACGACGGACCCGGTCGCGGTCGTCACCACCGGCCAGCAGCCGACGGTCTCCAACGCCGAGGTCGACCGGGAGATGAAGGCCTTCGCGCAGCCCGCGATGTCGGCCAGCGTCATTGTGAAGACCGACACGGGCAAGGAGATCAAGTTCAGCCCGCAGAACTCCCTGTGGAAGTTCCTCAGGGTCAAGGCCGTGGGCGGCAAGCTCGTCGACAGCCCCGACCTGAACGCCCTCAAGGAGCTGTACGGCCAGACCTTCGACGGCGTCCTGATCACCCGGGGCACCGGCCAGAAGACGGCCGTCACCCCGCAGGACGTCTACGTGGCCCTGCGCCAGGCCCTGCTGAGCAAGACCAACCGGGTCGGGATCATCCAGACCAACCCGAGCTGACGCCAGGCCCGAGGATCAGGCCCGAGAGGGGGGCACCCGGCACGCGCCGGGCGCCCCCCTTCGCCGTATGACATCTGTCATCCGGCGGTCAGGACCGCCGACACTGCCGGGACGCGGGGCCCGGCGGCCACGATGGTTCACATGACGACGACAGCGACGGCCGCCGGCACCCCGGTGGTCGGGTTCGACCAGGTGAGCAAGGTCTACGGGAACGTACGGGCCGTCGACGGGCTGACGCTCGCGCTGCACCCGGGGGAGACGGTGGCCCTGCTGGGCCCCAACGGCGCCGGCAAGTCGACCACCCTCGACCTGCTGCTGGGCCTGAGGAACCCCGACGGCGGCGCGGTCCAGGTCTTCGGCACCACGCCGCGCCAGGCCATCGTCGCCGGGCGTGTCGGCGCGATGCTGCAGAGCGGCGGGCTGATGGACGAGGTGACGGTCGCCGAGCTGGTGAAGCTCGCCTGCGATCTGCATCCCAGGCCCTACAAGGTGAGCGACGTCCTCGCCCGCGCCGGTATCGCGCAGATCGCCGACCGCAAGGTCAACAAGCTCTCCGGCGGCCAGGCCCAGCGCGTCCGCTTCGCCCTGGCCACGGCCGGCGACAGCGATCTGATCGTCCTCGACGAGCCCACCACCGGCATGGACGTCTCCGCCCGCCAGGCCTTCTGGGCCACCATGCGCGAGCAGGCCGACCAGGGGCGGACCGTGCTGTTCGCGACCCACTATCTGGAGGAGGCCGACGCGATCGCCGACCGCGTGCTGGTCCTGCACCGGGGGCGGCTGCTGGCCGACGGCACGGCCGCCGAGATCAAGGCGAAGGCGGGAGCCCGGCGGGTGGCCTTCGACCTGGAGGGCCCGATCGACGAGGCGCCCCTGCGGGCCCTGCCCTTCCTCACCTCCGTCGACATAAGCGGCCAGACGGTCCGCATCCAGTCCACCGACGCCGACGCGACCGTGCACGCCCTCTACGGGCTCGGCGTCTACCCCCGCAACCTCGAAGTCGCCGGGCTCGGGCTCGAGCAGGCCTTCGTCGCCATCACGGAGGCCGAGGAGGCCAAGCAGTCATGAACGGTCTGATCAAGCTGGAACTCACCCGCGCCCTGCGCAACCGCAGGTTCCTGTTCTTCTCGGTGATCTACCCCTCGGTCATCTTCCTGCTGGTCTCCAACCAGACGGGCACCGTCGACGGCACCGGCCTGAGCGTCGCGAAGTACGTCATGGTCTCCATGGCCTCCTTCGGCGCCCTGACCGCCGTCCTGATGGGCAACAGCGAGCGCATCGCCAAGGAGCGGGAGGGCGGCTGGGTACGGCAGCTGCGGCTGACCCCGCTGCCCGGGCGCGGCTACGTGCTCGCCAAGACCGCCAGCGCGGCCGTGGTGAGCCTGCCGTCCATCGTGATGGTCTTCCTGGTCGCCGCCGCGGTGAAGGACGTACGGCTCGAGACCTGGCAGTGGTTCGCCCTCACCGGCGCGATCTGGGCCGGCAGCCTGGTCTTCGCCGCGCTCGGCGTCGCCATCGGCTACCTCGCCTCCGGAGACGCGGTCCGCCCGATCACGATGATCGTCTACTTCGGTCTGTCGATCCTCGGCGGCCTGTGGATGCCGTCATCCACCTTCCCCACCTGGCTGCAGGACATCGCCAAGTGGCTGCCCACGCACGCGTACGCTGCCCTCGGACGGGCCATCGAGCAGAGCCAGGCCCCCCACACCCAGGACATCGCCGTCCTCGTCGCCTTCTTCCTGCTCTTCGCGGGCGGCGCGGCCTGGCTGTACCGGAAGGACACGCTGAAGGCGTGAGCGTCATGACGGACGACGGACTGCCCGAGGAACTGCGGGCCGAGAACGCGATCGGGGTGGGGCAGGCGCCCCGCAACCGGTCCGAGGCGATGCGCAAGCTGGTCTGGATCCTGCCCTGGCTGATCTTCCTGGGTTCGCCGGCGCAGGACCTGACCTCCGGCCACCACGGCACGGCGGCCACCGCGGCCGGCTGGGTGGCCCTGGCCACCTTCACCGCCGTCTATCTGACGCTGGTCTTCCGCAACATGGGCCGGCCCTTCTCCGGCGGGACCGTCGGCGCCTTCGTCGTCCTGCTCGGCGCCCTCGCCGTGGTCCTGTCCCTCACCTTCGGCAGCGCCTGGGTCGGACTCTTCGTGTACGTCTCCGTGACCTGCGGCGCCACCCTGCCGCAGCGGATCGCCTACTGGGCGGTCGCGGCGAACACCCTCGCGATGTTCCTGGTCGGCCTGCGGACCGGCTCGGACGACTGGAGCCTGATCCTGATCGTGCTGCTGCTGGGTTTCGCGATGATGGGCGTGAAGCAACTGGTGCGCACGACGGTCGAGTTGCGCAAGGCACGCGCGACGGTGGCCCAACTGGCCGCCAATGAGGAGCGGCTGCGCCTCGCCCGCGACCTGCACGACCTCCTCGGCCACTCGCTCTCCCTGATCACGCTGAAGAGCGAGCTCGCCGGCCGAATGCTTCCCGACCACCCCGACAAGGCGGCCCAGCAGGTCGCCGACATCGAGCAGGTCAGTCGGCAGGCTCTCGTCGACGTCCGGGCGGCCGTCTCCGGCTACCGGCGCACCCGTCTGCCCGACGAACTGGCGGGCGCGCAGGTCGCCTTGAAGGCGGCCGGTGTCATCGCCGAGGTGCCCGCCGAACCCGACCTCCGGGACGTCCCCGAGGAGAGCGAGTCCGCCCTCGCCTGGGCGCTGCGCGAGGCGGTCACCAACGTCGTGCGGCACAGCGGCGCCGGACGCTGCACGGTGGAGCTGCTGCACCGGCAGACCCTGGACGGAGCGGTTCTCGAACTGTCCGTCGAGGACAACGGCTCGGGCGGCTCGGGCAAGGGCCCCGGCAACGGGCTGACGGGCCTGACCGAACGCCTGGAGAAGGCCGGCGGCACCCTGGAGGCGGGCCGCTTCAGGAAGGGCTTCCGGCTGGTCGCCCGCGTCCCGGTGGGCGCCCGGTCCACCGTAGGATCCGGGGCATGAGCCCTACGATCAAGGTGCTGCTCGCCGAGGACCAGTCGATGGTCCGCGAGGCGTTGGCAGCGCTTCTCGGTCTCGAGGACGACATCGAGGTCGTCGCGCAAGTGGCGCGCGGCGACGAGGTGTTGGCGGCCGTCCGGGAACACGGCGTGGACGTGGCCCTGCTCGACATCGAGATGCCGGGCTGCACGGGCATCGAGGCGGCGGCCCAGGTCCACGGGGCCCTGCCCGCCGTGAAGCTGGTCGTGCTCACCACCTTCGGCCGCCCCGGCTACCTCCGCAGCGCCATGGAGGCCGGCGCCGACGCCTTCCTGGTCAAGGACGCCCCGGCGGCCCAACTCGCCGCCGCAGTACGGAAGGTGCTGGCCGGCGAGCGCGTGATCGATCCCACGCTCGCGGCGGCGGCCCTGGCGGAGGGCGCCAACCCGCTGACCGACCGGGAACGGGAGGTCCTGCGCGCGGCGGCGGACGGCTCGACCAACGCGGAGCTGGCGGCGGCCCTGCACCTCTCCCAGGGCACCGTCCGCAACTACCTCTCGACGGCGATCCAGAAACTGGCGGTCCGCAACCGGGCGGAGGCGGTGCGGACAGCGCGGGAGAAGGGCTGGCTGTGAGGCTCAGTTGAGCATCGCCCGCGCGGTGTGGGCCTGTTGGCGGACCCGTTCGGCGGCCGGTTCGTCCACCGCCGCGACCACCTCGGCGTAGGCCTCCAGTTCGGTGGCACCGGTGAGGAAGTCGCCGCGCTGGACGAGCAGTTGGGCGTGCTCGTAGCGCAGCCGGGCCGGATGCGAGGGCAGCAGCAGGGACAGCTCCACCGCCCACAGCGCCACGTCCGACCGCTCGGGCCGGGCGGCGGCCCACGCGCGGATGTTGTTGAGGATCCGCAGCACGACGTCCAGCGGATCGGCCGGCGTCAGCATCGACGGATGCAGGGCGGCCCCCGTGGCCCCGGCGACCAGCAACTCCGCGTCGCCCCCGCTGAGCACCCGCCCCCCGTCGAACGGATCCGCGAGGACCTGCTGCTCCTGCGGACCGAATCCGACGACGAAGTGCCCGGGCAGCGCGACCCCGTACACCGGCGCCCCGGCCCGCCGCGCCACCTCCATCCACACCACCGACAGCAGGATCGGCAGCCCGCGCCGCCGCCGCAGCACCTCGTGCAGCAGGGATGACTCCAGCCGCTGGTAGTCGGCGGGGGAACCGTGGAAGCCCTCCCGGGCGCCCAGCAGATGGTGCAGCGCGGTGGCCCAGGAGACCGGGCCGCCCGGACGGAACGGCACCTGCCCGGCCAGCCGGTCCAGGTCCATCTGCGCCGCGTCGATGCCGGCCTCGTCCAGCGCCCCGTCCGCCTCCGCGCCCACCAGCAGGCACAGCGTCGACAGGTCGGGCCGCTCGGAGCGCGCCTCCTCGGCGAAGCGCCGCCGCAGCTCGGCGGAGCGTTCGGGGGAGGGGGGATTCGGGGAACGCATAGCTGGCTCGTGCCCTCTCACGGCGATCGGTTACCGGCCGCCGCCGGAAGACGACGGCTCCCGGTAGTGGTGGTACGCGTGGTGCGCGGCGAAACCCATCCCGGCGTACAGCGCCCGCGCGCCCGCGTTGTCCGTCTCGACCTGCAGCCACGCGGCCGAGGCGCCCTCGTCCAGCGCCCGCCGGGCCAGCGCGGCCATCACGGTCGTCGCCAGCCCCCGCCGCCGCATCTCCGGGTCCACCTCGACGGCAGCGAAGGAGGCCCACCGCCCGTCCACGACACACCGCCCGATCGCGGCCGGTGCCTCCGCCCCCGGAACCGTCGCGAACCACACCGAGGGCCCGCTGCCGAGCACCTTCAATGCCACCTCGCTCACCCCCTTGCGCTGGTAGCGCGCGAGCCACGACTCGTCGGCCTCCCGGGACAGCACGACCCCGGCTCCCTCGGCCCGGTCCGCGACCGGCGCCAGCGCCCCGACCCACACCTCGGCCGTCACCTCGCGCACCCAGCCGCGCCGCTCCAGCTCCGCGCAGAGCAACTCCTGCGTGCCCTCGGCCCCCGTCGCGGCCTGGACGTACGCCGGCAGCCCACGGTCGCCGTACCACCGTCGTACGACGTCCAGCGCCTCGTCGAGCGGTATACCGGGGTCGCCGAGGGCCAGCACCGAGTTCGCCCGGCGGGTGAAGCCGCCCGCGGCCCGCAGCTCCCACCCCCCGAGCCGCTCACTCTCCACCGGCCGCCACGCGCGAGAGGCGACGTGCGCGAGCTCCTCGTACGAGGCGGCGGGCCCCCGGCGACGGGCCGGCGCGGCGGGGACGATCTTCCCCGCCACCAGGGCGGATTCCGGGATGCGGACGCTCTCGCCACTCCTGCGTGTGATCAGCAGCACACCGTTGTCCCATGATGTGAGAACACCCACCGTGTCGGTGAACTTCTCGTGCGCCGCTCCAGGATCGCCCAGGCGTCGTACGGAGACTCGTTTACCCACGTCAGCAGGGGTGATCCGGACCTCGAGTCGGCCGGACGCAGAGATTTCCACAGGTCGGTTCACCCCTCCTGTTCGGATCATGCCCAGGAACGGAGATACTAGGGGCGGGCATCGACGACGCCGCGCTCCCGCGCGCCAGGCGGCGGAGCCTGAGGAGGCCCGCCAGCGCCCTATCGAGGAGGAACGACAGCGTGACCTACGTCATTGCGCAGCCTTGTGTCGACGTCAAGGACAAGGCGTGCATCGAGGAGTGCCCGGTCGACTGCATCTACGAGGGCCAGCGGTCCTTGTACATCCACCCGGACGAATGCGTCGACTGCGGTGCCTGTGAGCCGGTCTGCCCGGTCGAGGCGATCTTCTACGAGGACGACACTCCGGAGGAGTGGAAGGACTACTACAAGGCGAACGTCGAGTTCTTCGACGAGCTCGGTTCCCCGGGCGGCGCGAGCAAGCTGGGTCTGATCGAGCGGGACCACCCCTTCATCGCCGCGCTCCCGCCGCAGGCCTGACAGGGCGGCGAGCCCGCAGCGTGCTCTGCCGCCTCGGTCCCGTACGGCCTGATCGCCCCTGATCGCCGCACGGGACCGAGGCGTTCGCGTACGACCCGAAAGTGAGCGTCAGACCGTGTCCGCAGTCTCCGACCCCCCGCCCGTCGCCCGCCACCACCCTTCCAAGGAGTCGCTTCGCGACCGCCTTCCGGTCTTCCCCTGGGACAAGCTGGAGCCCTACAAGAAGAAGGCCGCCGCGCATCCGGACGGCATGGTCGACCTCTCCGTCGGCACGCCGGTCGACCCGGTCCCCGACCTGATCCAGAAGGCGCTGATCGACGCGGCGGACTCCCCGGGCTACCCGACGGTCTGGGGCACCCCGGCGCTGCGCGACGCGATCACCGGGTGGCTGGAGCGCCGGCTGGGCGCCCGCGAGGTCACCCACCGCCACGTCCTGCCGATCGTCGGCTCCAAGGAGCTCGTCGCCTGGCTCCCGACCCAGCTGGGCCTCGGCCCCGGCGACCGGGTCGCCTACCCGCGCCTGGCCTACCCCACGTACGAGGTGGGCGCCCGGCTGGCCCGCGCGGAGTACGAGGCGTACGACGACCCCACGGAGCTGGACCCCGAGGGTCTGAAGCTGCTCTGGCTCAACTCGCCCTCCAACCCCACCGGCAAGGTCCTCTCGCAGGCCGAACTGACGCGCATCGTCGCCTGGGCCCGCGAGCACGGCGTCCTGGTCTTCTCCGACGAGTGCTACATCGAGCTGGGCTGGGAGGCGGACCCGGTCTCGGTCCTGCACCCCGAGGTGAACGGCGGCTCGTACGAGGGCATCGTCTCCGTGCACTCGCTCTCCAAGCGCTCCAACCTGGCGGGTTACCGCGCCGCCTTCCTGGCCGGCGACCCGGCGGTCCTCGCGCCCCTGCTGGAGATCCGCAAGCACGGCGGCATGATGACGTCGGCGCCCACGCAGGCGGCGGTGGTGGCGGCCCTCGCCGACGACATCCACGTCCAGGAGCAGCGGGAGCGTTACGCCTCCCGCCGCGAGGCGCTCCGCGGGGCCCTGCAGAACCACGGCTTCCGCATCGAGCACAGTGAGGCGAGCCTCTACCTGTGGGCGACCCGGGACGAGTCCTGCTGGCAGACGGTGGCCCACCTCGCCGACCTGGGCATCCTGGTGGCCCCGGGCGACTTCTACGGCCCGGCGGGCGAGAGGTTCGTACGCGTGGCACTGACGGCGACGGACGAACGGGTGCGGGCGGCGACCGAACGGCTGGCCTGAGGACGCGCCCCCCAAGGGGCGCGGGGAACTGCGCGACCAGCCACGTCGGACCCGCGCGTAGGCACAGCGAGAAGGGGCCCAGGACCGAGTCCCGAGCCCCTTCACCGATGAACGCCGCGTCAGCCGACCGGCAGCCCCTTCACCGGCAGGGTCCTGCCCGTCGGCAGGCCGCCCTTGGCCAGCGAGTCCGTCGGCAGCCCGCCCTTCGTCGCCGTCTTCGCGGTGTCACCGAGGACCCCTCCGGCCGACCCCGCCGCGTCCCCCGCGGTCTTCTGCGCCGTGGGCGTCACCTTCTTCACGGCCTGGCCGCTGGTCTTCCCGGCGACCGGCAGCGCCTTCTCCACCGTCTTGCCACCGGCGCTGCCCGCGACCTTGGTGACGTTCTGCGTCGCGCCGTCGACGGTGTTGCCGGCGTGCGCCCCGTCCAGGGCGGTCAGCCCGCCGAGGTCGGGCGTCGCGGGCAGTTCGGTCGCCGCGCTCGCGGAGCCGGCCGCACCGACCCCGGCAGCCACTCCCGCTGCGGTGAGCAGCGCGGCACGGGCGATCCGGCGGGTCAGAGGGAGGGACATGATGCTCCTGTTGATCGACTGGATGTTGATCGTCCGGGCTCGGACGCAGTGACTACCGCTCGAAACCCGCGAAGGTTGCGGAGGCCGAACGTAAAGAGTTGGCAATGAGTCGCATAATCGGCTGCGCACAAAAGCGGGCAAACGACGCCCGGCCCGGAAGTCTGCCGAACCCTTACAGCCCTTTGTCCCCAAGGGTTGCGACGGATCCGGGAGTGACGGCACGAAAACCTGCGCACACCACGGAACCGGGGCGGCCCGAGTGACCCGCGCGAGTGAAGACCCGTACTACTGCCCGGTCACGATCCGCACCGCGGCCTTCGCGGCTCCGCCGGCCTCCTGCGAACCGGCCGTGCGCCAGCGGCTGTCGGTGTTCCCGGCGGTCCACTCCCGCCCGCCGAACGAGACCCGCTCGATGTGCAGCGCGGTCGCGTTGGCCACGGCCCAGTGCGCCACCTGCCACCCGCGCTGGCCGGTGGTCCGCCCCTTCGCGGGGCTCCTGTCGGCGGCCACGGGGACCGTCACCGTGCGCGTGCCCGACGCCGAGGCGGCCGACGAGGGCGTCGAGGCGTGCTTCTTCCGGCTCACCTCGGCCCCGGCCGGCTGCAGCACGTCCCGCCCGAAGTCCCGTACGAGAGCCGCCCGTACGGCGTCCGGCCCCACGGCCCGCACGGTGGTGGTGTCCGGGCGGCCCTGGCAGGTCAGGGTGGCCGGCGCGTGCCCGGTGAGGGCGGCGGCCAGCAGTGCGGCGTCCGGCTCGTGCTTGGCGTAGGCCTCCGGGAAGCCGCTGCGCTGCACGCGCTGCGCGGCCACGGTGAGCGGGAGCTTCTGGTAGTCGGGCACCTTGGCCAGGTGCTCGTAGAAGACGCCCGCCGCGTACGTCGGGTCCAGGATCTGCTGCGGCTTGCCCCAGCCCTGCGAGGGCCGCTGCTGGAAGAGGCCGAGGGAATCCCGGTCGCCGTGCTGGATGTTGCGCAGCCCCGACTCCTGCAGCGAGGTCGCCAGCGCGATCGTCACGGCCCGCTCGGACATCCCGCGCCCGGTGCCGACGGCGGCGATCGTCGCCGCGTTCACCGCCTGTTCGGGCGTGAACTCGTACGCCTCGCCGTCGTTCCTGCCCGAGACCACCTCGCAGCCGGGGCCGTGTCCTCCGGTGACGTACTGCACCACGAGATAGCCCGCGACGGCGAGCAGGACCACGAGGGCCGCCCCGATGCGAAGGAGACGGCCGCGGCGCTTGAGGGTGGGAGACGGCTCTGGCACGCCGTACAAGGTAGCGGAGGCCGCTGTGACTCCTGCCGTGGGTGTGGACAACTGATGAAGGCGCTGGCGGGATAGGGTCTTGGGCATGGCCGACACCTCGATTGACCTCACCCTGAACGCGGCCGAGCTCACCGCGCGGCTCGTCGACCTCCCCTCCGAGAGCGGCACCGAGGAGCCCCTCGCCGACGCGATCGAGGACGCCCTGCGCACGCTCGGGCACCTGACGGTCGACCGGTACGGCAACAACGTGGTCGCACGGACGGACCTGGGCCGCCCGGAGCGTGTCGTCCTCGCCGGGCACATCGACACCGTCCCGATCGCGGACAACGTCCCCTCGCGGCTGGACGACGACGGCGTCCTGTGGGGCTGCGGCACCTGCGACATGAAGTCCGGGGTGGCGGTCCAGCTGCGCATCGCGGCCACCGTCCCCGAACCCAACCGGGACCTGACCTTCATCTTCTACGACAACGAAGAGGTCGAGGCCGAGCGCAACGGCCTCAAGCACGTCTCCGAGGCCCGCCCGGAGTGGCTCGAGGGCGACTTCGCGGTGCTGCTGGAGCCGTCGGACGGCCAGGTCGAGGGCGGCTGCCAGGGCACCCTGCGGGTGCTGCTCAAGACCAGGGGCGAGCGCGCCCACTCCGCGCGCAGCTGGATGGGCTCCAACGCGATCCACGCGGCCGCCCCGATCCTGGCCCGGCTGGCCTCCTACGAGCCCCGCTACCCGGTGATCGACGGCCTGGAGTACCGGGAGGGCCTGAACGCGGTGCGGATCTCGGGCGGGGTGGCCGGCAACGTCATCCCCGACGAGTGCGTGGTCACGGTGAACTTCCGGTACGCGCCGGACCGTACCGAGGAGGAGGCGATCGCCCACGTCCGCGAGGTGTTCGCGGACTGCGGGGTCGAGGAGTTCGTGGTCGACGACCACAGCGGCGGCGCGCTGCCCGGCCTCTCCCACCCGGCCGCGGCGGCCTTCATCGAGGCGGTCGGCGGCACCCCGCAGCCCAAGTACGGCTGGACCGACGTCTCCCGTTTCTCCGCCCTCGGCATCCCCGCGGTCAACTACGGCCCCGGAAACCCGCACTTGGCGCACAAGCGGGACGAACGGGTCGAAACGGCGAAGATCCTCGCGGGTGAGGAGCGGCTGCGCGCCTGGCTGACACGCCGAGGTCCCGCGTCCGTAACCCGCGTAGATCTACGCTGAGGTGGAAACACCTGCAAGCGGAGGGAGCGCACATGGCTACCGGAAACCCCGAGGGCAAGAAGGTGCCGCCGGACGAGCAGCGCCTGGGACCGGTCCTCCGACGGCGGGGACAGGTGACGCCGAGCACCACGGACCAGCGGCTGCTGGACGCGGGCGGCCCCTCGGACTGGGTCCACACGGACCCGTGGCGCGTGCTGCGCATTCAGTCGGAGTTCATCGAGGGCTTCGGCACGCTCGCCGAACTCCCGCCCGCGATCAGCGTCTTCGGCTCGGCCCGCACCCGTGTCGACTCCCCGGAGTACGAGGCCGGTGTACGGCTGGGCGGCGCGCTGGTCGACGCCGGGTGGGCGGTCATCACGGGCGGTGGTCCCGGCGCCATGGAGGCGGCCAACAAGGGCGCGTTGGAGGCGGGCGGCATCTCGGTCGGCCTCGGCATCGAGCTGCCCTTCGAGCAGGGCCTCAACCCGTACGTCGACATCGGCCTCAACTTCCGCTACTTCTTCGTCCGGAAGATGATGTTCGTCAAGTACGCGCAGGGTTTCGTCGTCCTCCCGGGCGGACTCGGCACCCTGGACGAACTCTTCGAGGCCCTCACCCTCGTCCAGACCCAGAAGGTCACCCGGTTCCCGATCGTCCTCTTCGGCACCGAGTACTGGGGCGGCCTGGTCGACTGGCTCAAGAACACCCTGGTCGCCCAGGGCAAGGCGGCGGAGAGCGACCTGCTGCTCTTCCACGTGACGGACGAGGTCGAGGAAGCGGTGGCCCTGGTGTCGAAGGAAGCGGGCCGCTGACCGTCCGCGCGTGACCGGGGGCCGGCGCCCTACGCCAGCCCCCGCCGGGCCACCGCCGGAGGACGGTGACCCGCGATCGACGCCACCATGTCGAGCACCTGACGCGTCTCCGCCACCTCGTGCACCCGGTACACCTGTGCCCCCAGCCAGGCGGAGACGGCGGTGGTCGCCAGCGTCCCCACCACCCGCTCCTTCACCGGCTTGTCCAAGGTCTCGCCCACGAAGTCCTTGTTGGACAGCGACACCAGCACCGGCCAGCCCGTGTCGACCATCTCGCCCAGCCGCCGCGTCGCCTCGAGGCTGTGCCGCGTGTTCTTCCCGAAGTCGTGCCCGGGATCGATCAGCACCGACTCCCGCGGCACCCCGAGCCCCACGGCCCGCTCGGCCAGCCCCAGGGTCACCCGCAGGATGTCGGCCATGACGTCGTCGTACGACACCCGGTGCGGACGTGTCCGCGGCTGCGCGCCCCCGGCGTGCGTGCACACCAACCCCACCTTGTACCGGGCGGCGACCTCCGCGAGCCCCGGATCCACCCCGCCCCACGCGTCGTTCAGCAGATCGGCCCCCGCCTCGCACACGGCCTCGCCGACCTCCGCCCGCCAGGTGTCCACGCTGATCACGACGTCCGGGAAGCGCCGGCGGACCTCCGCCACGAACCCGACGGTCCGGCGTGCCTCCTCCGCGGCGCTCACCTCGTCGCCGGGACCCGCCTTCACCCCGCCGATGTCGATGATCGCGGCCCCCTCCGCCACCGCGTGCTCCACGCGCGCGAGGGCGGGCTCGTCGCGGAAGGTCGCCCCCTGGTCGTAGAAGGAGTCCGGGGTCCGGTTCACGATCGCCATGACCACCGGCTCGTGCGCCTCGAACTCCCGCCTGCCCAGCCTGAGCATCCGCTGTGACCTCTCCTAGGACGACCTGGGTGTTCCGGCCTTTCGGCCGCCTGTGACCCTAACTGTCAGAGTCGCATGGCACGATCGGACCCTGACACATCCAGCTTCCGTACATCGAGCATGGGGACCACAGCGATGGTTATGTTCTTGTTCCTCGTCGTCGCTCTCGCCGTCGTGGTCGCCGCGGTGACACTGGCCGTGGTGGGCGGCGGGGAGGGCGACGGACCGCTGCCCGAGGTGGCCCCCGAGCGTCTGCAGGACCCCCTGCCGCCCGACCGCCCGGTCGACCGCGCGGACGTCGACGCGCTCCGCTTCCCGCTCGCCGCGCGCGGCTACCGGATGGCGGACGTCGACGACGCCCTCAACCGGCTCGCCGCCGAACTGGCCGAGCGGGACGCCCGGATCGCCGACCTGGAGTCCGCGCTGGCGGGCGCCCGGGCGGCGGCGCACCACGTCTCCATGGAGAAGCCGGGGCACGGTCAGGAGGGCCACCAGTGACCGACGGCGCCGCGATCGCCGGCCCGGACGGAGCGTTGCGCTGCCCCTGGGCCCTGTCCACCGAGGACTACGTGGCCTACCACGACGAGGAGTGGGGCCGCCCCGTCCACGGGGACGACGCGCTCTACGAACGCCTCAGCCTCGAGGCCTTCCAGTCCGGCCTGTCCTGGATCACCATCCTGCGCCGCCGGCCCGGCTTCCGGGCCGCGTTCGCCGACTTCAGGATCGAGAAGGTCGCCGCCTTCACGGAGACGGACCGTGCCCGCCTCCTCACCGACCCGGGCATCATCCGCAACAGGGCCAAGATCGACGCGACGCTCGCCAACGCGCGGGTGCTGGCGGAGTGGGCGCCGGGCGAGCTGGACAGCCTGATCTGGTCCCACGCGCCGGAGCCCGGACCGGCGCCGAAGACCCTGTCGGACGTCCCGCCGGTCACCCCGGAGTCGACGGCCCTGTCCAAGGCGCTGAAGAAGAGGGGCCTGCGTTTCGTGGGACCGACCACGGCGTACGCCCTGATGCAGGCGTGCGGCCTGGTCAACGACCATCTTCAGACGTGTGTCGCGAGGGAGGGCTGATCCTCAGCGGCCCAGGTACTTCGGCTTCTCCTTGTTGACGAACGCCTGCACCGCGATCATGTGGTCCTCGGAGGACCCGGCCCGCGTCTGCAGCTCGTCCTCCTTCTCCAGCGTCTCGTCGAGGGAGTGCGTCAGGCCGTACGCCACCGCCTCCCTGAGGGCCGCGTAAGCGACCGTCGGCCCCTCGGCCAGCGCCCGCGCCACCTTCTCAGCCTCGGCGTGCAGCTCACCCGCCGGTACGAGACGGTTGGCGATCCCCAGCTCGTACGCCTCCTGGGCCTTGATACTGCGGGGGAAGAGCAGCAGGTCGGCGGCCCGGCCCGGGCCCACGACCCGCGGCAGTGTCCAGGACATCCCGGAGTCCGCGGTCAGGGCGACCCCCGCGAACGACGTGTTGAAGGCGGCGGTGTCGGCCACGATCCGGTAGTCGGCCACCAGCGCCAGCCCGAATCCCGCCCCCGCCGCGACCCCGTTCACCCCGGCCACCACAGGCTTCGCCATCCCGGCCAGGGCCCGCACGATCGGGTTGTAGTGCTCACGCACCGTGCTCATCGTGTGCCCGGAGCCGGTCTCCCGGTCCTGCGCCAGCAGCCCGACGTGCTCCTTGAGGTCCTGACCGACACAGAACGCCCGCTCCCCCGCAGCCGTCAGCAGCACGGCCCGTACGGCCGCGTCGCCCGCCGCCTCCTGGACCGCCTCCCGCAGCGCGACCTTCGTCGGGATGTTCAGCGCGTTCATCGCCTCGGGCCGGTTCAGGGTGATCGTCGCGAGCCCGTCGGTCACCTCGTAGAGCACCGTGTCGGCCATGGTCCGTCCCCTCCGTTGGTACGACCGGTCAGTACGTCTTCGTACGAAGGACAGCATGACGGAGATCGCCGTCCACGCACCGGACCGGACGTGTGACCTGCGTCAAAGAATTCTCGGCGGTTTCCGGTGCGCGGAAGTCCGCGCGGCCGCGCAGTATCGCAGTCACATCGCCGAATTGGGTGGTTTTGCTCGCGCGCGTTGCCCAAGCGATGCCGACTGATGTTGGTCATCGGGTCCTGAGATGCGGGATAATGGCTTGGAAGCAATGTGTTCGATGCCGGTGTCGCGTGTCCAAGTCCCACGCCTGGACCGCGCGTGCCCTCCAGGGCCGTCGGCTTTGACGATGAGCTGGTTTCAGGAAGGGGAACGAGCATGGCGGCCATGAAGCCGCGAACGGGTGATGGCCCGCTCGAGGTGACCAAGGAGGGGCGGGGCATCGTCATGCGCGTTCCGCTCGAAGGCGGCGGTCGGCTCGTCGTCGAGCTGACCCCTGACGAGGCCGACGCGCTCGGCGACGCCCTCAAGAAGGTCGTCGGCTGACGCGGAAGCGACCATACCCTTTCGACAACCCCGGCATCCAAGTGGTGCCGGGGTTGCTCTGTGTGGGCCTCGTCACCGCCCCGGCGACGTCACCTTCAGGTACCGGTCAGCGCTTCACGGCGCACAGCAGCCCGTCGCCCACCGGCAGCAGCGACGGCAGCAGCTCCTGGCTCTCCCGCACCGCCCGCAGCAGCTCCCGCAGCCGCAGGACCTCCGTCGGCTGGGGTCCCGAATCGACCGTGCGGCCGTTCGCGAAGACCCCCTCGAAGACCACCAGCCCCCCCGGACGGAGCAGGCGCAACGATTCAGCGAGGTAGTCCATGACCTCCTGCCGGTCGCCGTCGCAGAAGACGAGGTCGTAGCCGGCGTCCGCGAGGCGGGGCAGCACGTCCAGGGCGCGGCCCGGGATGAAGCGGGCGCGGTTGCTGGCGAAGCCGGAGGCCCGGAAGGCCTGACGGGCGAACTGCTGGTGCTCCGGCTCGGGGTCGACGGTGGTCAGGACGCCGTCCGGGCGCATCCCGTGCAGCAGGTGGATACCGGAGACACCGGTGCCGGTCCCGATCTCGGCCACCGCCTTCGCGTCCACGGAGGCCGCCAGCAACCGCAGCGCGGAGCCCGTGCCGGGCGACACCGAGCGCAGCCCCGCCTCACGGGCCCGGTCGCGGGCCCAGCGCAGCGCTTCGTCCTCGGCGGCATAGGCGTCGGCGAACGCCCAGCTTGCCTGCCGGTTGCCGGTAATGACCCTCTCCTGTCCCCGTGGTTGCCTGGGCGTGACTGTATCCGTTGGGCCCGGGAACCCGCAGATGGGACCGGGCGTTTAGAGGGGTGGAGACGACGGCGGGGGGACACGGTTGGATCACGACGACGGTCGGGCGCTCAAGGAACCGCGGACGCGGCGGCACGAGCCGGAGCAGCCCACATCAAATTCTCGTAAAACCGCTTATCCGGTCCTAACGGGCGAGGTGGCTATGGTAGGGGCTCCACTGGACACCACCAGAGATGACAGGGGAGGTGCGGCCGCGCCCAACGGGGACCGGGCTGGAGTGCTGCGGCGCTTCCTCGGATCAGCGGGCAGGCCGAAATCCGTGAACGACACCGCTGCTGACCCCAGCCACGCCGCTGACCACGCCCAGACCGCGACTTTCTCCACCGACGCGGACGGGCAGGCGTGGACTCCGCCCACGTGGGAGGAGATCGTCAGCATGCACAGTGGCCGCGTCTACCGGCTGGCGTACCGCCTGACCGGTAACCAGCACGACGCCGAGGACCTCACCCAGGAGGTCTTCGTCCGCGTCTTCCGCTCCCTGTCGACCTATACGCCGGGCACCTTCGAGGGCTGGCTGCACCGCATCACCACCAACCTCTTCCTCGACATGGTCCGCCGCAAGCAGCGCATCCGCTTCGACGCCCTCGGCGAGGACGCGGCCGAGCGCCTGCCCAGCCGCGAGCCCACCCCGCAGCAGGCCTTCAACGACGCCCACTTCGACGCGGACGTCCAGCAGGCCCTCGACACCCTCGCGCCCGAGTTCCGCGCCGCGGTCGTCCTGTGCGACATCGAAGGACTGTCCTACGAGGAGATCGCCGCGACCCTCGGCGTCAAGCTCGGCACGGTCCGCTCCCGGATCCACCGCGGCCGCTCCCAGCTGCGCAAGGCCCTCGCGCACCGCGCGCCGCAGACCCGGACCTCCGAGCGCCGCTCCTTCGTGCCCCGGGTGGCCGCTCTGGGAGGAGGGGGCGCGACCGCGTGAGTGGATCACGACCCGACCCCGTCGAACGGCGCCTGGCCGAACAGCATCTGGGAGACCGACTCTCCGCCCTGGTGGACGGAGAGCTCGGTCATGAGACCCGTGAGCGAGTCCTCGCGCACCTGGCGACCTGCGCCAAGTGCAAGGCCGAGGCCGACGCGCAGCGGCAGTTGAAGAGCGTCTTCGCGGAGGCGGCCCCGCCGCCTCCCTCCGAGAGTTTCCTCGCGCGGCTTCAGGGGCTGCCCGGGGGAGGTGATCCGGACGGCGGTGGCTCGCCGTTCGGCGGGGGAGGATTCGCCGGCCTGTCCGGAAGACCCGGCGGCTCCGCGCTCCCCGGAGTCTTCGGCCTGAAACGCCCCGAGCGTTTCGCCTTCGACTACACCCCCGCCGCGCCGCACACCGCCCCCACCCCGGCCCTCCCCGCCTCCGACCACGGCTTCCGCATCCATGACGTCAGCCGGCCCGAGACCGACCGCTCCGCCTCGCGCGGGATGCGGTTCGCGTTCGTCGCCGCCGGGGCGGTCTCGCTCGCCGCGATCGCGCTCGGCGGGGTGACGACCGGTGCGGCGACGGACACGGCCGCGGACGCCCGTGCGGGCTCCGGCGCGGGCAGCAATGTGACGCCGGCGCGTACGCCGGGGACGGGGGCCGCGACGGCGCCCGAGAGCCAGCGGCGCCGTGGCGCGGGGCCCCTGCTCACCCAGGGCCAGGGCGGTCGCTCGCTCGGCGACACCCCGGTGGCCCCGACCCAGGTGTCCGCACCGCTGCTGCCGGGCGTACCCAGCCCTGCCGCGGCGGACCGGACCATGCACACGCTGACGGCGCCGGTCGTGGCCGGCGCGGCGGTGATGTCCCCGCTCATACGTCCGCTCAGCATGACCTCGCCGCTGACGCTGACCTCGGGGTCGGCGCGGCCCGAGGCCACGACGCCCCTCCTCGCCGCACCCGTCCCCGACGCGACCCCCACCGACCCCACTCGCTGACCGGCCCCTGCGCCTCCGCTCGGGAACCTGGTTGAATCCACGGTGAACCGCGTCTGCGCCCTGTGTCGCCGACGCGGAACCGACAAACCGCGTCCGCGACGGGCTGCGCCGCGGTCACCTGTGGGGAGATCATGAACGAGGGGAAGCCCACAAGGCCGAAGTGGTGGCACCGGGGGGTTCGCGAGACGAGCACCGGCCACGCGGACGCGCCGCCGACGGATCCGCCGCTCGCCTCGACACCGACACCGACGCTGACGGAGCCGGAGGCCCATGGCGATGCGGAGGGCGACTTCCGTCTGGCACTACCGGTCCAGGACCGGGGCCCGGCTGCGGCGACATTGGATGGCGACTTCGAGTTGGCGCGCCCGGCTGCGGTGGGTGGCACCGGCGGGGCTGCGGTGGTCGGCGCCGCCGAGGCAGCCGAGGGCGGCTCCGACGAGTGTTCTGCCGCGGGTACCACCGACGCGCCGCGAGCGGCCTCCGTCGACGGCGACTACGAACTGCCCCTTCCCCGGGCGGCGACCGACACGGGGGGCGCTCCGCGACCGACGCCCGGACCGGAGCCGGAGACGCCGGGCGGCGCTGGGACCCCGGCCGGGGCGGAGCTGTTGACGCCGACTGTGGCCGTGGGGGAGGCGGATCGGCCGGATGAGGCGGCCTCGGACTCAGGTGACTGCGTCACGCCCCGTCCAGGCGCCGCACCCGAACCACACCCGACCCCCGCCACCCGTCAGACCCCCCTCCACGACCCCGATCCCTACAGCACCCCGCCCTACGGCGAACCCGGACCCTGGGCCCCCGCGCCCCCGGTCCAGCACCCCGCGGCTCCACCGACGCAGGACACGCCGATTCCGCCCCCGCACAACACACCGGGCCCCCACACCACGCCCCCCGTCGGCCCCAGGCCGGCGCCGCTGCCTGACCCGGCTCTGGCATCACCGGTCGTTGCCGCGTCCGCGCCCTTGCCTGACCCGGCTCCCACGGCCCCCGTCGTTCCGCCCCCCGGCCCGCTGCCCGACCCACCACTCGCACCACCGACCGGCCTCACCCCGCCACCCCCACAAGACCCCGCCTCCACCCCCACCCCGACCCCTTCACTGGATCCCGATCCCAGTCACACCCCCAACCCCTGGCAGAACTACGACCCCTGGGCCCCCGCCCCCTTCCAGCAGAGCGGTGTCGGTGTTGATGACAACGACACGCGACGTCGGCGGGTGCGTAGGAGGCTTGTGAGCGGAGCCGTGGTGCTGGCGCTGGTTTCCAGTGGGGTCGGTGGGCTCGTCGGGGCTTATGTGGAGCGGGACGGGGGCCTCGGGACCGTGACCCTGCCGCAGGCCGGGAAGGAGCCCGCGGGGCGGGCGCCGGACAGTGTGGCCGGCATCGCCGCGCGGGCCCTGCCCAGCGTGGTCACCCTGCATGTGACCGGCGTCGAGGAGTCCGGCACCGGCACCGGCTTCGTCCTGGACGACCTCGGGCACATCCTCACCAACAACCACGTCGTCGAGCCCGCCGGTTCCAGCGGCAAGATAACCGTCACCTTCAACAGCGGCGACACCGCCAAGGCCACCGTCGTGGGCCGGGACAGCGGTTACGACCTCGCCGTCGTGAAGGTGACCGGAGTCCGCGGGCTCAAGCCCCTGCCGCTCGGCAACTCCGACAACGTCCAGGTCGGCGACCCCGTCGTCGCCATCGGCGCCCCCTTCGACCTGGCCGGCACCGTCACCTCCGGCATCATCAGCGCCAAGGAGCGCCCGATCACCGCCGGCGGCGACAGCACCGACGGGAGCGACGTGTCGTACGTGGACGCGTTGCAGACGGACGCGCCCATCAACCCCGGCAACTCCGGCGGCCCCCTCCTCGACTCCCGGGGCCGGGTCATCGGCATCAACTCCGCGATCCGGTCCGCCGACGACGGCTCGGACTCCGGCAGCGGTCAGGCCGGTTCCATCGGCCTCGGCTTCGCGATCCCCGTCAACCAGGCCAGGCGAGTGGCCGAGGAACTGATCAACACCGGCAAGGCCACCCACCCGGTCATCGGCGTCACCCTCGACATGAACTACACCGGCGACGGCGCCCGCGTCGGCAAGAAGGCCGCCGACGGGGTTCCCGCGGTCACCGCGGGCGGCCCCGGAGCCAAGGCCGGCATCAAGGCGGGCGACGTCATCACCGCGGTCGACGGGGTGCGCGTGCACTCCGGCGACGAACTGATCGTCAGGACCCGCGCCCATCGCCCTGGCGACCGCCTGCGGCTGACCGTGCGCCGGGGCGGCGGCGAGCGGACGATCTCGCTGGTGCTCGGGTCCTCGGACAGCGGCTGACAGGAACCTCACAGATGGGTTCCAAACCCCTGCCCCACAAGGCAAACATCCCGGAAAACCGCCACCCGGACGCACTCGGAACCCTCGGGACGGTACCGGTCGTACGGGATCGCCGGGTACCGTGGATCCGGCCCGGACCACGGAAGACCCGCACAGACCGCCGAGGGCCGAGGACCGAGGACATCGCAAGGAGCTTCAGGTGTTCAATGACATAGGACCGCTCGAGCTGCTGACGATCATTGTGCTCGCCGTGCTCGTCTTCGGTCCGGACAAGCTCCCGAAGGTCATCCAGGACGTCATGCGGACGATCCGGAAGATCCGAGAGTTCTCGGAGAGCGCCAAGGCGGACATCCGGCAGGAACTGGGCCCGGAGTTCAAGGACTTCGAGTTCGAGGACCTCAACCCCAAGACCTTCATCCGCAAGCACCTGGACAGCGAGGACCTGGGGCTGAAGGAGATCCGCAACGGCTTCGACCTGAAGAAGGAGATGGCCGAGGTCACGGAGGCGGTCCAGAGCTACGACACCGACGGTCCGTCGTCGTCCTCCACGTCGTCCTCCTCCTCGTCCTCCGGTGGCCGCATCGACATGACGAAGAAGCCCGAGGAAGACGACCGGCCGCCCTTCGACGCGGACGCCACCTGAGCCGTACGGCCCGTGGCAGCGGGGGGCATCGAAACCGTCGTACGTGACGCGTTTCATACTCCGTCGCGCCCTCTCGCGGCCTGAACCCGCCCTCCTGCGCGACCCACGCGCCGGTAGGTTTCCCGGCTGCCCGGAGCGGGGTGGCTATGCTGCCGAGTTGTTGTGCGGACCGGACGAGTCAGCCCGAAGGGGGGCGGGCCGCTCCGGTCCGACGAGAGCGAGGAGGCGTCCGGGCAATGGAGACGACGAGTCGGGCAGTCGCGCAGGCGCCGGCCGCGGAGGGCGGACAACAGGTCCCCTCCGCCCGGCGCACGGTCGACGGCTACCTGCAGGCGCCCTTCCCGTGGTACGGCCTCGACGAGGCCTTCACGGGGCCGCGCTGGCTGATGCAGGTCGGAACGGCGGCCGACGGTGCCGTCGAACACGGGTCGATCGGGCACGGCGACGAGCCCTCGGTGAAGAACGAGGTCGGCTCCGCCGGTGAGCCGCGGGAGAAGTTCGCGGTCGTGGTGACGGTCGCGGCGAACCCCTCCCGCAGGAGCGCCGACGGTACGGGGCTGCTGGAGGCCACTTCGGTCTCCTCGGCGGCGTGGCTGGCCGGGGTGGGGCTGCTGTCGTTCACCTGGCCCGGCCAGATGGACCACAGCCTCCGGGACGACTGGCTGGAGCAGCAGACGGAGACGGCTTGGGCCTTGGCCGACGATCTCGCGGGCCCCGAGTGGTCGACGCTCTCCCTGCCGGTGGACGGCGTGCCCACCCCCTTCCACTATCGCGAGTCCGAGTTCGGCTGGGTGCTCGCCGGGTCCACGCAGGCAGGGGTGCACGTGGGGGCGTACGGCAGAGGGATGAGCGCGTACGGGCTCGGCTTCGCCATGATCAAGGACATCGGCGAGTACGCCTGACGACGGTGAGACGACGAAGGGGCACCGTCCGCACCGGACGGCGCCCCACAGTCGTACGAAGTCCTAGAACTTGTTCTTCGGGGTGATCCCCAGGGACAGCCCCGAAAGGCCGCGCTGCCGTCCGCCCAGCTTGCCCGCGATGCCGCGCAGGGCCGCGCCTGCCGGGCTCTCCGGGTCGGTCAGGACCACCGGCCTGCCCTCGTCGCCGCCCTCGCGCAGGCGGACGTCGATCGGGATGGAGCCGAGGACGGGGACCGTCGCGCCCGTCGTGCGGGTGAGGCCGTCGGCGACCGTCTGGCCGCCGCCCGTGCCGAAGACGTCGACCATCTCGCCGCAGTGCGGGCAGGGCAGGCCCGACATGTTCTCGACCACGCCGACGATCTTCTGGTGGGTCTGCACCGCGATGGAGCCCGCGCGCTCGGCGACCTCCGCCGCCGCCTGCTGAGGCGTCGTCACGACCAGGATCTCGGCGTTCGGGACCAGCTGGGCGACCGAGATCGCGATGTCACCGGTGCCGGGCGGCAGGTCAAGGAGCAGGACGTCCAGGTCGCCCCAGTACACGTCCGCGAGGAACTGCTGCAGCGCCCGGTGCAGCATCGGGCCGCGCCACACCACCGGCGCGTTGCCCGGGGTGAACATGCCGATGGAGATGACCTTCACACCGTTCGCCGACGGCGGCATGATCATGTTCTCGACCTGGGTGGGACGGCCGTCCGCGCCGAGCATGCGCGGCACGCTGTGACCGTAGATGTCGGCGTCGACGACACCGACCTTCAGACCGTCAGCGGCCATCGCCGCCGCCAGGTTCACCGTCACGGACGACTTGCCGACGCCGCCCTTGCCGGACGCGACCGCGTAGACCCGGGTGAGCGAGCCGGGCTTGGCGAAGGGGATCTCCCGCTCGGCCTGGCCGCCGCGCAGGGCGTTGGCCAGCTCCTTGCGCTGCTCGTCGCTCATCACGTCCAGTGAGACGTCGACGCGGGTGACGCCCTCGACCCGGGAGACCGCATCGGTCACGCGCTGGGTGATGGTCTCGCGCATGGGGCAGCCGGAGACCGTCAGGTACACGGTCACCGCGACCGCCCCGTCCGCGCCGATGTCGACCGATTTGACCATCCCGAGCTCGGTGATGGGTCGGTTGATCTCGGGGTCGTTCACCGTCGCCAGTGCCTCGCGCACCGCGTCTTCGCTAGCCATAAGGACGATGGTACGGCTCGGTAGCCTGGCCCCGGTAAGCCCGTCACCGGTCGTCTACGTCACGTCCCCGGGACCGTTCTGCCGGGAATACGGCATGTTCGTGGTGCCCGTCCTTGCGGTGGTCCAGCTCCTTCATCAGGTCCTGCAGCTCAGAGCGGATCCAGTCGCGGGTGGCGACCTCGCCGAGACCGATGCGCAGGGCGGCGATCTCCCGGGTCAGGTACTCGGTGTCGGCGATGGACCGCTCGTTCTGCTTGCGGTCCTGTTCGAGGTTGACCCGGTCCCGGTCGTCCTGCCGGTTCTGCGCGAGCAGGATCAGCGGGGCCGCGTAGGAGGCCTGCAGGGACAGCATCAGGGTCAGGAAGATGAACGGGTAGTTGTCGAAGCGCAGGTCCCTCGGCGCGAAGACGTTCCACACCACCCACAGGATGATGACGACCGTCATCCAGACGATGAACCGTCCGGTGCCCAGGAAGCGCGCGATGCGCTCCGACAGCCGCCCGAAGGCCTCCGGGTCCCACTCGGGCAGCAGCCGCCGGCGCGGCGCGCGCGGCTGGTCCAGGCGCACCCGGGTGCGCGCGGTCGCCGTCGCGCCCGCGGGGGTGCGCTCGCGGGTGCTCTCCCGCTCAGGCGTCATGAGCGGCCACCCCCTCGGCGTCCTCGTCCAGGTGGAACTCGGTCTCCCGCCAGTCCTCGGGGAGCATGTGGTCCAGTACGTCGTCCACGGTCACCGCGCCGAGCAGCGACCCGGCCTCGTCCACCACGGGCGCCGCGACCATGTCGTACGTCGCGAAGAACCCGGCGACGACGGGCAGCGCCGCGTCGGGGTCGAGCGGCTGCAGGTCGTCGTCGATGATCGAACTGACCAGGGTGTACGGGGGGTCGCGCAGTAGCCGCTGGAAGTGGACCGTGCCCAGGTACTTGCCGGTCGGTGTCTCGTCGGGCGGACGGCAGACGTAGACCTGGGCGGCGAGGGCGGGGGAGAGATCGCGGTTGCGGACGCGGGCGAGCGCGTCGGCGACGGTGGCGTCCGGCCGCAGCACGATCGGCTCGGTGGTCATCAGACCGCCCGCCGTGTGCTCCTCGTACGACATCAGGCGCCGCATGTCGGCCGCGTCGGCGGGCTGCATCAGGCTCAGCAGCCGCTCCTTGTCCTCCTCCGGCAGTTCGGAGAGCAGGTCGGCCGCGTCGTCGGGATCCATGGCCTCCAGGACGTCGGCGGCCCGCTCCTCCTTCAGCTTGCCGAGGATCTCGATCTGGTCGTCCTCCGGGAGCTCCTCGAGGACGTCGGCCAGCCGGTCGTCGTCGAGGGCGGCGGCGACCTCGGCGCGCCGCTTGGCGGAGAGATGGTGCAGGACGTTCGCCAGGTCCGCCGGGCGCAGCTGCTCGAAGGTGGCCAGAAGGCTCTCCGCGCCCTGTCCTTGCTCCTCCAGGGAGAACCCGGTGACGGCGGACCACTCGACGGTCAGCTGCTCGCCCTTGGCCCGCCTGAAGGCGCCGGCCTTGCGGCCCTTGCGGACGAAGACGCGGTCGACCTCCCACTCCCGGCGGGCCGGCAGCTGCTGCACGGACACGTCGAGGACGGTGACCTCCTCGCCGGTCTCGACGAGGGTGACCCGGCGGTCCAGGAGCTCCCCGAAGACCAGCCGTTCGGTGGGGCGTTGCTCGAAGCGGCGGACGTTGAGCACACCGGTGGCGATGACCTGGCCGGACTCGATGCTGGTGACCCGGGTCATCTGCAGGAAGATGCGGCGCCTGGTGGGCAGTTCGACGACGAGGCCGAGCACGCGCGGGGGGCGGCGGCCGACGCGCAGCATCACGACCAGGTCGCGCACGCGGCCCACCTGGTCGCCGTTGGGGTCGAAGACGGGGACGCCGGAGAGGTGCGAGACGAAGATCCGGGGGGCGGCGCCTGCCATGGTCGCGCTTCCTTTTCGTGCGGGGTTCGTGGGGCTGTGCTGTTCCGAATTGCCCGCTCGGGTGGGCTTCAGGCTAGCCCGTCCCGATCGGATATGCCCTGGTGGCCGGTCCGGACGGACCGGCTCCGCCGGTGGCCGCCGACCCCTGTAGGGTGCCGAGCACCGTTCAGGACAGCCGTTGAGAAAGGCAGCCGTGTCTGTGACTGCGAGGTCCGAGGGCCGTACTCGTCGGGCGGTGGTGGCTGGTGCCGTGTGTGTGCTGGTCGTGACGGGGAGCGGGTTTCTGACGGGGTGCGGTGAGGACCCCGACGCGGGCACGAACGGGGTCGGCAAGCTGTCCGCCGACACGATCCAGTCCAGAACGCGCACAGCCGCGAAGTCGGCGTCCGCCGTTCGGCTCGCCGGAGACGTCGTCACCAATGGCCGTACGTACCGGCTCGACATGCGGCTGAAGCCCGAGGGGGCGACCGGGTCGGTCACCTCCAAGGGAGTGGCCTTCGGGCTGCTGCGCATCGGCGAGCGGCTGTATCTGAAGGCCGGCGCGGGCTTCTGGAACCACGCCGACGGGGACCACGGCACCTCGGCGGCGGGCAAGCTCGACGGCAAGTACGTGAAGGTGCCGCAGGGCGACCCCGCGTACAAGAAGTTCAGCGGTTTCACGGACAAGGACGTCCTCCTCGAGGGGCTGCTCACCCTGCACGGTTCGCTGGCGACGGACGGGCACCACGAGCAGGCGGGTACCCGCACGATCCGCATCACGGGTGACAAGGGCTCAGGGGGCACGCTGGACGTGTCCCTGGAGGGCAGGCCGTACCCGCTGCGCCTGCAGCGCGCGGGCGGCGCGGGCACGCTGACCTTCTCGGCCTGGGACAAGGACTTCACCCTGGCCGCGCCGGGCAAGGACGAGACGGTGGACTACGGCAAGCAGTTGCCGGCGTCCTGAGGGCTCATCGGCGGCGCTTCTTCTTTTTCAGCAGCAGCCGGGGCAGCCCCGCGGGGACGGGCCGGCGGGTCGTGGCCGGCGTCGGCAGGGGCGACTCGGCCAGGCTGTCGTCGGGCAACGGCGTTGTCGTCCCGGTCGGTTCGAGCCGCAGCACCCGGCAGGTGCGGGCCCAGCGCTCGGTCATCGCCTCTCCGTCGGGCGCGTTGAGCCGCTTGCCCTTCAGCTCGGCGACGGTCGCCTCCCAGGCCTCCGTACCGGACGCGAGTTCGACGACCTTCGCGGACCAGGAGACCAGCCGGCCCCCCTTGTCCTTGCTGCGGACGGTGACCTGGGCGGTCGTGCCGTCGGCCAGTCCCGGCAGCGGCTGCTCGCCCGGTCCGTCGCCCACGACACACGCGGCACCCTCGTGCCACACATGCCACAGCGCGCGGGCCGGCCCGCCCGGGCCCCGGACCCACACGAGGCCGGACTTCTTGGTGGCCTCCTCGACGAGGGCCTGGTCGAGCAGCTCGCTTGTCATGGGCCGAAGCCTATCCAGACGGCTCACAGCCAGCCGTTGCGCTTCAGCGCCCGGTGGATGCCGACACAGAGCACGACCGTGAGGCCGAGGACGCTCGGATAGCCGTAGCGCCAGTGCAGTTCGGGCATGTGGTCGAAGTTCATGCCGTAGACACCGGTCACCATGGTCGGTACGGCGATGATGGCGGCCCAGGCGGTGATCTTCCGCATGTCCTCGTTCTGCGCGACGGACGCCTGCGCGAGGTTGGCCTGGAGGATCGAGTTGAGCAGTTCGTCGAAGCCGACGACCTGCTCCTGCACGCGGGCGAGGTGGTCGGCGACGTCCCGGAAGTACTTCTGGATGTCGGGGTCGACCAGCCGCATCGGCCGCTCGCTCAGCAGCTGCAGCGGCCGCAGCAGCGGCGCCACCGCCCGCTTGAACTCCAGCACCTCGCGCTTGATCTGGTAGATCCGCGCCGAGTCCACACCGCGGGCGACACCGCCGCGGCCCGGGGAGAAGACCTCGGTCTCCACCTCGTCGATGTCGTCCTGCATGGCGTCGGCGACCGCGAGATAGCCGTCCACGACATGGTCGGCGATCGCGTGCAGCACCGCCGAGGGACCCTTGGCGAGCAGCTCGGGGTCGTCCTGCAGACGGTGCCGGAGGGCGCGCAGGGAGCCCTGGCCGCCGTGCCGGACGGTGATGAAGAAGTCCCGTCCGGTGAAGCACATGACCTCGCCGGTCTCGACGATCTCGCTGTTGGCGGTGAGTTCGTCGTGCTCGACGTAGTGGATGGTCTTGAAGACGGTGAACAGGGAGTCGTCGTAGCGCTCCAGCTTGGGCCGCTGGTGGGCCTGGACGGCGTCCTCGACGGCCAGCGGGTGCAGCCCGAACTCGCTTGCGATACCGGAGAATTCGGCCTCGGTCGGCTCGTGCAGACCGATCCAGACGAAGCCTCCGTCGCGGCGCACCTGGCGCATGGCCTCGTGCGGGGTGAGCGCCTGCGGAGTCTGGACGCGGGCCCCGTCCCGGTAGACGGCGCAGTCGACGACGGCCGACGGAGTGCCGGGGTCGCGTGTCGTGTCGTACGCGCCGGTGTCCTTGCGCAGGGAGATGCGGGACGGGCGGACCGCGGCACGCAGGTCACGGATCATCGACATGGCTGGCTCCTTCGTGGCAGGCAGCGAAAGGGCGCCGACGACGGGTGGAACTGCCCGGAATGGGGACGTCCTGACTTCGGGTGTTTGGCACGTCCACAAAGCGGGGAGCACCGCACCGTCGCGGTGGCGAGTTTCGCTGCTGGTTCAGATCAGACAGATCAGGCACAACGAGACGAAGTGCTCTTCCGCATGAAGACTCGTGAAGACTTGAGCGTGAAAGGCGGCGGTCAGCCCAGGCCGGATCAGCTGTATCAGCGGCGGGAAGAGCGAGTGGTACTGCACGGGTGACTTCGATCCATGACAGCCCCACCTCCTCCGGCCGGTCCCTCGTAAGGGACGTTCCATTCCCGTAAGGGAGTCCGACTGGCGTCGGGACTCGATCGCGACGCCAATGCGTGCTGCCCGAACGACCGGGCCAGAGTACCAGTCGCCCAAACTGTCAAGGCGCTGCTTTGCCCGGTACTGACGAGTTCTATGCTCGCCGCATGGTTGATGTTCTTCCTCTGGTCGAGGCAAGGTTGCGCACCGCGCTGGGCGAACCGGACGCCCGCGCGGCGGTCACGTTCCTCGGCACGGACCGCATCGAGGTGCTCCGCTTCCACGAGGGCGACATCGTCCGCTACGCCACGCTCGGCATGTCCGCGCAGCCGATGAGCGACCCCACGGCGACGCTCGCCGACCCGGTGAAGGGACCCCGCGCGGAGCTGGTCCTCTCGGTGCGCGCGGGCCTCGCCGAGACCGACAAGGTGCTGCGCCCGCTCGCCGTGCTCGCCGCGTCTCCGCAGGTCGAGGGGGTGATCGTGGCCCCGGGCGCGTCCCTCGACATCGGTGAGCCGCTGTGGCCGGGCGCCCCGTTCAGCTCCGTCCTGGTTGCCGAGCCCGGCGGCCTGGTCGAGGATCTCGCCCTGGACGAGCCGCTCGACCCGATCCGCTTCCTGCCGCTGCTGCCCATGACGGCGAACGAGGCCGCCTGGAAACGCGTCCACGGCGCCCAGGCCCTCCAGGAGCGCTGGCTGGCGCACGGGACGGACCTGAGGGATCCGGCCCGTGCGTCCGTCTCCCTGGCGTGAGCAAGCTCACCAAGGGGCGGCCGGATTCCGTCAGTTGGCAAAGACGGTGACACCGTCCTCGGACGAGTGCTCACTCTCCAGTTCCTCCGCTTCGTGGGTGAGCGCGTTCCGGCGTACCAGGACCACCAGCGCGCCCACCGCGGCGGTGATCGCGGCCACCACGAACGGGATGTGGATGTCGGTCCACTCCTCGATCTTCGGCGCGAAGTAGGGCGCCGCGGCCGCCGCGAACCAGCGCACGAAGTTCTAGCCGGCGCTCGCCACCGGGCGCGGGGCGTCCGAGACGCCGAGGGCCAGTTCCGTGTACACCGTGTTGTTCACGCCGATGAACGCGCCGGACAGGACGGTGCAGACGACCGCCGTGGTGTGGTCGCCGTAGCCGAGGACGAGCACGTCGACCGCGAGCAGCACCAGCGAGCCGCCGAGCAGCTTCAGTGAACCGAACCGCTTCTGCAGGCGCGGCGCCACGATCACCGAGAAGACGGCGAGCAGCACGCCCCAGCAGAAGAACACGGCACCCGACTTGTAGGGCGTCATGTTCAGCACGAACGGCGTGAAGGCCAGCACGGTGAAGAACGTGTAGTTGTAGAAGAACGCCGAGACGGCGGCGGAGGCGAGGCCCCCGTGCCCGAGCGCCTTGACCGGGTCGAGCAGCGAGGTCTTCCGCGCGGGCTTCGGCTGCTCCTTCAGGAACGCCGTGATGCACAGGAAGCCGACCGCCATCAGGAAGGCCGTGCCGAAGAACGGGTAGCGCCAGCTCTGGTCTCCGAGCACCGCGCCCGGCAGCGGGCCGCAGGCCATGCCGAGGCCCAGGGCCGACTCGTACAGCAGGATCGCCGCCGCGCTGCCGCCCGCCGCCGCGCCGACGATGACCGCGAGGGCCGTCGAGACGAACAGGGCGTTGCCCAGGCCCCAGCCCGCGCGGAAGCCGACGAGTTCGCCGACCGAGTCCGAGGTGCCGGCCAGGCCCGCGAAGACGACGACGAAGGCGAGGCCGAGCAGCAGCGTCCTGCGCCCGCCGATCCGGCTCGAGACGAAGCCGGTGACCAGCATCGCCACGGCCGTGATCAGGAAGTACGAGGTGAAGAGCAGGGAGACCTGGCTGGCGGTGGCGTTCAGGCCCTTGGCGATGGACGGCAGGATCGGGTCGACGAGTCCGATGCCCATGAAAGCCACGACGGACGCGCCGGCCGTCGCCCACACGGCCTTCGGCTGCCGCAGGATGCCGCCCGCTCCCGCGTCGAAGGGGTCGTCCATGCGTCCTCCACTCCGGGTCGATTTAGTTGCTATATACACATAGTAAGTTAGGGCGGCTAATTGATGCAAGTGGCATCTAGTTGGGCCGGTACGGAATCAGGTGAGGGTTCGGTCCGGTCGGGTGATCGTCCTTGACGTGAGGGTGCCGGGGTAGGACCGTGGGGCCCTATGAGGGGCGAACCCAGTTGCCCGAAGTGTGGTGGCCGGGTCAGGGCTCCCGGACTCTTCGCCGATTCGTGGCAGTGCGATGAGCACGGCACCGTGCACCCGGTGCAGCCCGTGGTCCCGCCCAGCGTCGAGGCCCTCAGCGTCGTGGTGCACCGCACTCAGGTGCCCGTGTGGATGCCGTGGCCCCTCCCCGTCGGCTGGCTGTTCACGGGCGTGGCCTGCGCCGGCGACGACCGGCACGGCGGCCGCGCCACCGCGGTGGCCTGCTCGGGGCCGGGACCGCTCGGGGGGATAGGGGAGCTGATCCTGGTCGCCGAGGAACTGGGCGTCGGTCTCGGCGCGCGGTACGCGGGCATCGCCGGCCCGGACCCGGGGCCGTACATGAGCGTCGAGAAGCCACCCCAGGCCAAGGTCCTGGCGGGCGGCCGCCCCACCCCCCTCTGGCATGTCGCCGCCACCCCCGACGACCGCGCGGTCTTCGCCGGCGAGGCGCGCGGGCTGTGGCTGTGGGCCGTGGTCTGGCCCGAGCAGTCCGGGCTGCTGATGTACGACGAGCTGGTGCTGACGGATCTGCGCGAGGCGGGGGCGGAACTCGAGCTCGTTCCCTGCGGGGCGTTGTCGCCGCGCTTGCTGGAACCGTAGCCCTCGGGGATGGAGCCGTGGCGCCCACGGAGGGACAAGGGTGCTGTCTCATGGGCGGCTGCGGCTCGTCCCGGGTCGGTCGCGCAGTTCCCCGCGCTCCTGGCGTGGCTGGAGCGTGTCGTATTCTTGAGCGTCCCGTTCCGTTTCGCCATCGCCTGGAGTTCGCGTCGTGCGTGTTGATCTGCACTGCCACTCCACCGCTTCCGACGGTACGGACACCCCCGCCGAGCTGGTCCGTGCCGCCGCCGCGGCCGGGCTGGACGTCGTCGCGCTGACCGACCACGACACCACCCGCGGGTACGCCGAGGCGATCGCCGCGCTGCCCGCCGGGCTGACCCTCGTCACCGGCGCCGAGCTTTCCTGCCGTATCGACGGCATCTCGATGCACATGCTCGCCTACCTCTTCGACCCCGAGGAGCCGGAGCTGCTCGCCGAGCGCGAGCTGGTGCGCGACGACCGGGTGCCGCGGGCGCGCGCGATGGTCGAGCAGCTGCGGGATCTGGGCGTGCCGGTCACCTGGGAACAGGTGGCACGGATCGCCGGGGACGGGTCGGTCGGCCGGCCGCATGTCGCCACCGCGCTGGTCGAGCTGGGCGTCGTGCGGAGCGTGGACGAGGCGTTCACCGCCGACTGGCTGGCCGACGGCGGACGGGCCTACGTGCCGAAGCACGAGACGGACCCGTTCGAGGCGATCCGGCTGGTCAAGGCGGCCGGCGGGGTGACGGTGTTCGCGCATCCGGGCGCCGGCAAGCGCGGCCGGACCGTGCCGGAGCGGGCGATCGCCGAGATGGCCGCCGCCGGGCTCGACGGCATCGAGGTCGACCACATGGACCATGACCCGGAGACCCGGGCGCGGCTGCGGGGACTGGCCAGGGAACTGGGACTGCTGACCACCGGGTCCAGCGACTACCACGGCAGCCGCAAGACCTGCGTGCTGGGGGAGTACACCACGGACCCCGAGGTGTACGGCGAGATCACGCGCCGGGCGACCGGGGCGTTCCCGGTGCCGGGGACCGGCGGAGCCTGACACCCGCCAACGCCACCCCGTTCACCTCTCCTCCCGCAAGGCCCTCATGTTCGACGCTGCCGTTTTCGGCTCCCTCTTCCTCACCCTGTTCGTCATCATGGATCCCCCCGGGATCACCCCGATCTTCCTCGCCCTCACCGCCGGACGCCCTGGCAAGGTGCAGAAGCGGATGGCCTTCCAGGCCGTGTGCGTGGCGTGCGGTGTGATCACCGTCTTCGGTCTCCTGGGACACCAGATCCTCGACTACCTGCACGTCTCCGTGCCCGCGCTGATGATCGCGGGCGGGCTGCTGCTCCTGCTGATCGCCCTCGACCTGCTCACCGGCAAGACCGACGAGCCGAAGCAGACCAAGGACGTCAACGTGGCCCTCGTACCGCTGGGCATGCCGCTGCTGGCCGGCCCCGGCGCGATCGTGTCCGTCATCCTCGCCGTGCAGAAGGCCGACAGCATGGCCACGCAGGTGTCGGTGTGGTGCGCGATCCTCGCCATCCATGTGGTGCTGTGGCTGGTGATGCGCTACTCGCTGCTGATCATCCGGATCATCAAGGACGGAGGTGTCGTCCTGGTGACCCGGCTCGCCGGCATGATGCTCTCGGCGATCGCCGTGCAGCAGATCATCAACGGCGTCACCCAGGTGATCCGGACGAGCTGAGCCCGCAAGCGCAGAGCCCCCGTACGGCATCGGTGCCGTACGGGGGCTCTGAAGCTTCAGCGGTGATCCGCGTCTGTGTCGGTTACGCGGCCGTGTTCTCGGCCGGTCGGATCCACAGGCGCTGCCCGATGGCGGCGGCCTGCTGCACGATCCGGTTGACGGAGGCGGCGTCCACGACAGTGCTGTCCACGGGCGTCCCGTCGACCTCGTCGAGTCGCATGATTTCGAAGCGCATGGCCTCTCCCTTCGTCTCGTGGTTCTGATGGAGTCAACGGCCTGCGTGTTACAAACATTCCCTACGCTAAAGAAATTTTTCGAACGGCTAATTACTGACCGGTAAGAGGTGTGCGAGATGTGTGAATGAGACTGACCGGGACCGGTTGTGTTCGCAGCGTGACCGCCGGGACAATGGAGACGATGAACGACGACCTCCCGGCCCTCAGCGCCCGCATCGACCGCACGAACGAGCTGCTCCAGCGCATGCTCGCCGAGGTGGCCAAGACGCCCTCGACCCATGCGATCTTCGTCGACGCCGGGTACCTCTACGCGGCCGCGGGGCGGCTCGTGGCGGGCACGGAGGACCGGCGCGCCTTCGATCTGGACGCGGAGGGCCTGATCGAGGCGCTCATCGACCGGGCCCGCACCATCTTCGCGGACAGCAGACTGCTGCGGGTGTACTGGTACGACGGCGCGAGACGCCGTATCCACACCGCCGAGCAGCAGTCGATCGCCGAACTCCCGGACGTCAAGGTCCGGTTGGGCAACCTGAACGCCAACAACCAGCAGAAGGGCGTCGACTCGCTCATCCGCAGCGACCTCGAGTCGCTCGCCCGCCACCGCGCCATCAGCGACGCGGCCCTGCTCGGCGGCGACGAGGACCTGGTCTCGGCGGTCGAGGCGGCCCAGGGGTACGGCGCCCGGGTCCACCTCTGGGGCATCGAGGCCCCAGAGGGCCGCAACCAGGCGGAGCCCCTCCTCTGGGAGGTGGACAGCCAGCGCACCTTCGACCTCGACTTCTTCAAGCCGTACGTCGCCCGGCGCACCACCCCCGGCTACGAGGCCGGCGCCGCCCGGCCCACCCGGGAGGACGTCCGCTTCGTCGGCGCGCAGATCGCGGCGAAGTGGCTGGCGGCGCGAGGACGCGAGTCACTGGTCGAGCTGCTGCCCGGGCATCCGTACCTTCCGGGCTCGGTGGACCAGGACCTGCTGGTGGAGGCGGAGGGCCTGCTGCAGTACTCCCTGCGCGGCCAGTCGGATCTGCGACGGGCGCTGCGGGACGGGTTCTGGGAGCACGTGCAGACGCAGTACTGAACGCTCCGCCGCAGGCGCCGCTGTGTGCCGTCGTTCTGCTGCGGCGAGGTCATGGGGCGGTCGCTGGTCCGGCAGCGGACTGCACTTTCCTGGTCAGCCCTCGCTCCGGGTGCGGTCCCAGAAGTCGGCGAAGGCACGCGCCGTTTCCAGGGGGTTGTCGGTGTTGGGGGAGTGTTCGGCGCCCTGGACGACCGTGCGGTGGGCGCCCAGCCGCAGTGCCATGTCGTCCAGCAGCGGCACCGGCCAGGTGTCGTCGCGCGAGCCCGACAGGACGTGGAAGGGCAGCGGTACGGCGGCGAGTTCGGCCACCCGGTCCGGCTCGACGCACAACTGGCGTCCCGTGGCGAGGAGTTGGGCCGGCTTGTTGCCCAGCCAGCGGCGCCGCAGGTCCTCCCGGTCGGCCAGCCCCTCGTCGAGATCCCCGGCGTCGGTGTCCTCGGGCGGCTCCATGGCCTGGATCGCCTCCCACACCTCGGCCATCGTCATCACGGCGAGCGCGTCCTGGAGCAGCTTGACGCGCTGCTGCTGGGGGACGGAGATCTGGGCGGGGCCGGAGGCCATGAGGGTGAGCGAGAGGAAGGGGGAGTGGTCGAGCAGGACGGCGGCACGGGCGATCTGGCCGCCGAGGGAGTGCCCGACGAGATGCACCGGTGCGCCGACGGCTTCCGCCTGCGCGAGGACGTCCCTCGCCAACTCCGCCTGTGTGTAGGCGGACTCATCCAGCTCCGGCCCGTCGGACTCGTACTGCCCGCGTCCGTCCAGGGCGACGACCCGGTAACCGCGGGCCGTGAGGTGCGCGTGCAGGGGGTTGAAGTCCTCCTTGCTGCCGGTGAACCCGGGCAGCATCAGCGCGGTCCCCTTCGCTTCCACACCGCCCCCCACGACCGACTCCACAGCCGCGAACTCCCCGCGCGCGGTACCGATCGTGTGAACGCGGGCTCCTGGAGGCGGGACGAAGGTCGGCGGTCGGCTCATGGGGGCGAGGGTACCGGGTGGAGGTTTCGGGGGTGGGGGTGGGCGAGAGGGGGCGGTGTGTGCGCTCGGCCATCGCACGCCGTCCTTCCGGCCCTCCGCCGCACAAGCCACCCCCATGCCCACCCGCCCGGCGCATCAAGGTGGTCTTGCCTCCTCGCGTGCCGTCAGGGCGTCGGCCGGGGCGGCATCCACGTGACGGGTGCCTGCGCCTGCCACCTTCCCCCCGGGTGCCACGGCGTACGCCGACGGCCCGGCCCACCTGGGGTGGGACCGGGCCGTCCGGGCTGTGCGTGCGGCTACCGCGTCAGGCGTCCGTGGACTCCGTCGCGGCGACCGCCTTCCGGGTCCGACGCGCCTTCGGCGCGGCCTCGGCCGTACCGTCCGCGACCTCGGCGGCTGCCGTGGCCTTGCGCGTACGACGGCGCGGAGTGGCGTCCGGCTCGTCGGCGGCCTGTGCCGGAATGGCGACGGCCGTCTTGCGGGTCCGGCGCGGCGAGGCCACGGCGGATTCCTCCGCTGTCGCGCCGGCCGCGCTCTTGCGCGTGCGGCGCGGCTTGGCCTCCGTACCCTCGGCCGTGTCCACCGCGGCTTCGGCGGTCGCGGCCGTCTTCCGGGTGCGGCGGGGCTTCGCCTCGGTGGCCTCCGCAGCGACCTCGCCGGTGCCGGCGGGTGCCGCCTCGGCCGTCTTCCGCGTACGACGCGTCCTCGGCTTGGCCTCAGCGCCCTCGGCGGTGTCGACCGCGGCTTCGGCGGTCGCTGCGGACTTGCGGGTCCGGCGCGGCGAGGCCACGGCGGATTCCTCGGCCGTCGCGGTGGCCGCGGTCTTCCGCGTGCGGCGCGGCTTGGCCTCGGTGGCCTCGGCGGTGTCCACAGCCGCTTCCGCGGCGGCTGCTGCCGTCTTGCGGGTGCGCGTGCGGGGCTTGGTCTCCGTGCCCTGCGCCGTGTCGGCGGCGGTCTCCGCGGTGGCCGTCGCCTTGCGGGTGCGGCGCGGCTTGGCTTCCGTACCCTCGGCCGTGTCGACCGCGGCTTCGGACGCTGCGGCGGTCTTACGGGTACGGCGCGGCTTGGCCTCGGTCGCATCCGGGGCCTCGACGGCCACGGTGGGCTCAGCGGCCTTGCGAGTGTGGCGCGGCTTGGCTTCCGTACCCTCGGCCGTGTCGACCGCGGCTTCGGCCGGGGCCGTCGCCTTGCGCGTGCGGCGCGGCTTGGGCTCCGTGGCCTCAGTGGTGTCCACAGCGGCTTCCGCGGCGGCTGCTGCCGTCTTGCGGGTGCGCGTGCGGGGCTTGGTCTCCGTGCCCTCCGCCGTGTCGGCGGCGGTCTCCGCGGCCGCCGTCGTCTTGCGGGTACGGCGGCGCGGGCGTGCGGCGGCCTCGGACTCGGCGGCTTCCTCAGCGACCGGAGCCGGCGTGACCACCGGAGCCTCGGTGGCGACCGGCGTCTCCACGACGGCCGGTGTCTCCGTCGTTGCCGGTGGCTGCGAAGTCGTCGTCAGGTCCGCTGACCTGCGGGTGCGTCGGCGGCTCGGCTTGGCGGCGGCTGCGGTTTCGGCGTCCGGGGTCGGGCCCTCGGCCGTCTCGACGGCGGTCTCCGCGGAGCTCACCGGCGTCACCTGCTCGGACGAGGCGCCCGCCCGGGTGCGGCGACGGCGACGCGGCGTGCGGGTGGCCGTCGCCTCCTCACCAGCCGTGACCTCGGACGCGGGCGCCGGGGCTGCCGTACCGTCCGTCGGGGAGCCGCCGCGCGTGCGGCGACGACGACGCGGGGTGCGGGGCGAGCGCTCCTGGTCCTCGGTGCGGGAGTCGGACCGGCCGTTGCGGTCGCCCCGGCCACCGCGCCCGCGTCCACCGCGGCCGCCGGTCTCGCCCAGGTCCTCCAGCTCCTCCGCGTCCAGCCCCGCGCGCGTGCGCTCGGCGCGCGGCAGGACACCCTTGGTGCCCGCGGGGATGTTCAGCTCCTCGAAGAGGTGCGGGGAGGTGGAGTACGTCTCCGGCGGGTCGTTGAAGCCCAGCTCCAGCGCCTTGTTGATCAGCTGCCAGCGCGGGATGTCGTCCCAGTCGACCAGCGTGATCGCGATGCCCTTGTTGCCGGCGCGGCCGGTGCGGCCGATGCGGTGGAGGTAGGTCTTCTCCTCCTCCGGCGACTGGTAGTTGACGACGTGCGTGACACCCTCGACGTCGATGCCGCGCGCGGCGACGTCGGTGCAGACGAGGACGTCCACCTTGCCGTTGCGGAAGGCGCGCAGCGCCTGCTCGCGGGCGCCCTGGCCGAGGTCGCCGTGGACCGCGCCGGCGGCGAAACCGCGCTGCTTGAGCTGGTCGGCGAGATCGGCCGCCGTACGCTTCGTACGGCAGAAGATCATCGCCAGCCCGCGGCCCTCGGCCTGCAGGATGCGCGCGACCATCTCGGGCTTGTCCATGTTGTGCGCGCGGTACACGTGCTGCGCGGTGTTCGCGACGGTCGCGCCCTCGTCATCCGGCGCGGTGGCGCGGATGTGCGTGGGCTGCGACATGTAGCGGCGGGCGAGACCGATGACCGCGCCCGGCATGGTCGCCGAGAACAGCATGGTCTGCCGCTTGACCGGCAGCATGTCGATGATCTTCTCGACGTCGGGCAGGAAGCCCAGGTCGAGCATCTCGTCGGCCTCGTCCAGGACCAGGCACTTCACGTGCTTCAGGTTGAGCTTCTTCTGGCCCGCCAGGTCGAGGAGACGACCGGGCGTGCCGACGACCACGTCGATGCCCTGCCTCAGGGCCTCGACCTGGGGCTCGTAGGCCCGGCCGCCGTAGATGGCGAGGACGCGTACGTTGCGCACCTTGCCCGCGGTCAGCAGGTCGTTGGTGACCTGCGTGCACAGCTCGCGCGTGGGGACGACGACGAGCGCCTGCGGGGCGTCGGTGAGGTCCTCGGGCTTCGCGCGGCCCGCCTCCACGTCCGCGGGGACGGTGACGCGCTCGAGGAGCGGGAGGCCGAAGCCCAGCGTCTTTCCGGTGCCGGTCTTGGCCTGGCCGATGACGTCCGTGCCGGAGAGGGCGACGGGGAGGGTCATCTCCTGGATGGGGAAGGGGTTGATGATGCCGACGGCCTCGAGGGCCTCGGCGGTCTCGGGAAGGATTCCGAGATCTCTGAACGTCGTAGTCAGGGTGCTGCCTCTTCTGTGTGGCGCGGTGCGAGGCGAGCGCGGGGGTCTTTGACGGACCGTGCCGGGGGACGTCGGCTGCCTTACGGGCTTGCCGTAGGGCACGGGACCACTGCCGACGCTCTAGCGCTCGTACCGCTGAGGGTGTCCCTCCGGGCGCCGTACGCAATGTGCCGTACGGTGTGGAGGGCTGTCGGGTCGGAGCCGATCGGGCCACCGACCGGGCATCCTCATACGTGCGGCCCGTCGAGTACTCGGCAGGCGCATTACCACCATACCCCGGAATCACGCACACGCGATGGCCGATTTGGTCACGTAGCTGTCATCACACTGATTGACCAGGGACTTCCCCAGCTCGACGAGCGGACTATTGTGCGCTGCATGACGACGCCTGACAACACCTCTGACGCACCCGCCGAGCACACCGGAGTGGCCGCCCAGAACTGGGACCGGTCCTCCTCGGACCCGCAGTACCGGGCCGCGGTCGTCGACCTGCTCGGCGCGCTCGCGTACGGCGAGCTAGCGGCGTTCGAGCGGCTCGCGGAGGACGCCAAACTGGCACCCACGCTGGCCGACAAGGCGGAGCTGGCGAAGATGGCGTCGGCCGAGTTCCACCACTTCGAGCGGCTGCGGAACCGGCTGACGGAGATCGGGGAGGAGCCGACGCGCGCGATGGAGCCGTTCGTCGCCGCGCTGGACGGCTTCCACAAGCAGACCGCGCCGTCGGACTGGCTGGAGGGGCTGGTCAAGGCGTACGTCGGCGACTCGATCGCCAGTGACTTCTACCGGGAGGTCGCCGCCAGGCTCGACTCGGACACGCGCGAGCTGGTACTGGCCGTGCTGGACGACACGGGCCACGCGGGCTTCGCGGTGGAGAAGGTACGGGCCGCCATCGACGCCGATCCGCGGGTCGGCGGGCGACTCGCGCTGTGGGCGCGGCGGTTGATGGGCGAGGCGCTGTCCCAGTCCCAGCGGGTCGTCGCCGACCGCGACGCGCTGTCCACGATGCTCGTGGGCGGGGTCGCCGACGGATTCGATCTCGCCGAGGTGGGGCGGATGTTCTCGCGGATCACCGAGGCGCACACCAAGCGGATGGCCGCGCTGGGGCTGGCGGCCTAGCGCTCCGCGTCGGCCCCGCGCCCCTCAAGGGCGTTGCCGCCGACGTCATTCAGGTCGTCGTCCCCGGGTACGTCTCTTCGGTCGCTGTCCCTGGAGATGTCCCCGGAGACGTCCCTGGACGCGTCCCTTGTGGCGGGTCTTGGGTCGCCTCTCGGGGCGTACTCCCTTGAAACTCTTGAGACTTGTGAGTCGCTGTCGCAGTGTCACGCCGGCGCCTGGCGCCGGCGGAGTCGCCCCGACGGGCGCAGGAGCAGCGACACGGAGGCCGCCGAGACGATCGCCGCGCCGAGCAGGACCAGGAGCACGTTGCCGGGGTCGAAGGCGCTGTCGGTGACGAAGGCGCCGAAGAGGGCTCCGGCGACGCCGGTCGCGAGGACCAGGGAACGGGCCGGCAGGCGATGGCCGAGGCGGCGGTCCGCCGCCCACGCCAGGACCAGGCCGAGCAGGGCGGAGCCGAGCGCTTCGAACAACATCATGGGGGTCCCTCCCACACGGCCACACTGCCCATCACGGTCGTAGCCCGTCATACCCGTGACCTGCGGAATGCAATCCTCCTCTGTGCGGCACTTGTGTTCCGCATGTGGAGGAAAAGGGCCCGGCGACCTGTCGGTCGCCGGGCCCCTTCGTGCCGTCTTCCGTGCTGTCTTCCCAGCTGTCTATCTACAGCGCGCCGAAGCCCACCTTGCGCGGGGCCGGCTCGCCCAGCTCGACATAGGCGAGACGCTCCGCCGGGACGAGGACCTTGCGGCCGTGCTCGTCCACGAGGGTCAGCAGCTGCGACTTCCCGGCCAGCGCCTCGGCCACGATCTGCTCGACCTCCTCGGCACTCTGACCGCTCTCCAGAACGATCTCGCGGGGCGCGTGCTGCACGCCGATCTTGACCTCCACGGCTATGTCCCTCCGACGGTCAGTGAAGTGCGCGACCTTTACGCGCCGTACCCAGCACACATTAGCCCGGTGAGGGGACGTGCACGCTCCGCCCGGGAACGCCAAGAGCGAACAGCGACCGGGAACAAATGTCCCCCGGCCCGCCTTCATGGGCGTTGCCTCCGGACGGCGCTGCCTTCAGTGGGGCTGTTCGACGCCGTGCAGCGGGAAGCCCGCGATACCGCGCCAGGCCAGCGAGGTCAGCAGCTGCACCGCCTGGTCGCGCGGGACGCTGCGGTCGCTGTGCAGCCAGGAGCGGGCCACGACCTGGGCGAGGCCGCCGAGACCGGAGGCCAGCAGCATCGACTCCGCGCGCGAGAGGCCGGTGTCCTCGGCGATCACCTCGCAGATCGCCTCCGCGCACTCGTTCGTGACCTTGTCGACGCGCTCGCGCACCGCGGGCTCGTTGGTCAGGTCCGACTCGAAGACCAGCCGGAAGGCGCCGCCGTCGTCCTCGACGTACGCGAAGTAGGCGTCCATGGTCGCCCGTACGCGCTGCTTGTTGTCGGTCGTCGACGCCAGCGCGCCGCGTACCGCCTGGATCAGCGACTCGCAGTGCTGGTCCAGAAGAGCCAGGTAGAGGTCGAGCTTGCCCGGGAAGTGCTGGTAGAGCACCGGCTTGCTGACGCCGGCGCGCTCGGCGATGTCGTCCATCGCGGCCGCGTGGTAGCCCTGCGCCACGAAGACTTCCTGGGCGGCGCCCAGCAACTGGTTCCGTCGGGCACGGCGCGGCAGGCGCGTCCCTCGCGGGCGTGCCGCCTCTGTCTGCTCGATGGCTGTCACGCCGCCTCCCAATGTCGTCCACATGCGGTATGCGCCGCGCGGCCATCGTACTTTTCGGTAACCGTGGTGTGCGCGATGAGAGCGCAGAATTTCACGGACCGGACGACGACGAAAGCCGCGCAGAAGGTTTCAAACCGGTCCAGAGCGGGCAAGGCGTGACCCCTTTCCAGCTCAGCGGCACCCTCCGGCGCGCCGATGTCCCCCGTCAGCGGTAGTCGTCCTCGTCGATGGAGACGACGCGACGCTGTTCGATGAGGTCGGCCTCGTCCGCCCGGCCGGGGTCGACGTCCTCCAGGGGGTCGTCGCGGTCCGGGGTGAGCGGGGCGGACTGCTCCGCCGCGTCGTTCTCCGGAGCCTCGACGTCGATCTCCGGCGCCGTCTCGGCGGCGTCGTCCTCGAACGTCTCGGGGTCGGTGGGATCGATGGCCATGGTGGGCTCCCTTCCTACGTCTCCTACTTCCCACGCCTGTGAATCCACGCGAATCTCGCTGGAAGAAGCAGGGGTCACACGCGGGTGCCCTTTTTATGAGCCTAGGAGACACGCGGAGCGGACGCTATCGGGTGTGCGGGTGTGTGTACGGGGCGTGTGTATGCGGAGTGCCCGTGTTGTGCCCCGGGCCGTCTGTGACGGCGAACACAGCAGTCCCCGCGTGATCGTCTCGTAACATTGCCGCATGTCTTCGACCGAGCTGCCGTCCGTACCGGCGTCCAATGTGCTCCCGAAGGTGGCGCCCGTCAGGGTCTCCGAGGGTGAGCGGCTCAGGTCGGTTGGCTTGCCGGGGATCACCCTGACCATCCGTTCGAGGCCCCCCGCGCGCGAGGGGCTGCCGCCCGCGCTGTACGTCCACGGGCTCGGCGGTTCCTCGCAGAACTGGTCGGCGCTGATGCAGGAGCTGGAGGGCGTCGTCGACGGCGAGGCCGTCGACCTGCCGGGCTTCGGCGACTCCCCGCCGCCGGACGACGGGGACTACTCCGTCACCGGGCACGCGCGCGCGGTGATCCGTTACCTCGACTCGGCCGGGCGCGGTCCGGTGCATCTGTTCGGCAACTCGCTGGGCGGCGCGGTCTCCACGCGGGTCGCGGCGCTGCGGCCCGACCTCGTGCGCACCCTCACACTCGTCTCACCGGCCCTGCCCGAACTCCTCGTCCAGCGCAGCGCCGTGCCCACGGCCCTGCTGGCGCTGCCGGGGGTTGCCGGGCTCTTCACCCGCTACACCAAGGAGTGGACGGCGGAGCAGCGGGTCCGCGGCGTCCTGATGCTCTGCTATGGCGATCCCGGGCGGGTGACGCCGGAAGGTTTCCGCAACGCGGTCGAGGAGATGGAGCGGCGGCTGCGGCTGACGTACTTCTGGGACGCGATGACGCGGTCCGCGCGCGGGATCGTCAACGCGTACACGCTGGGCGGCCAGCACGGGCTGTGGCGTCAGGCCGAGCGCGTCCTCGCGCCGACGCTGCTCGTGTACGGCGGCCGCGACCAGTTGGTCGGCTTCCGCATGGCCCGCAGAGCGGCCCGCGCGTTCCGCGACTCCCGCCTGCTGACCCTGCCGGAGGCGGGCCACGTGGCGATGATGGAGTACCCCGAAACGGTGGCCCGAGCGTTCCTCGAACTCCTCGCGGACAAGGGCGAGTTGCCGGACGGGGTGACGGTTGGGCCGGTACGTCCGGATGCCCCCGGAACCCCGGATACCGTGGCAGCCGCCGGTGACGGGGCGGGGAGCGGCGCGAAGCGCACGGCTTCCGCCGACGCCGACAGCCGCGGTTCCGCCACGGGCGGTACGACTCCGGCCGAGGCCGACGGTTCCGCCGACGGAGGCGCGGTCGTCGCGGGTGACGGATCCGGTGCCGAGAGCACGGGGAGCTGAGGGCCGACGTGGGACGCCACAGCCGCCGCGGACGCACGGACGCGGCGAAGGGTGACGCAGGGGACATACAGGCCGGCTCCGGGCCGAGTCCTCGGCGAGCCGGAGGCTCCGGTGCATCCGGGCCGGCGGACGGCGTTGGGGGATCCGGGCGCGGAGGGGCGGCGAGGCCTGGGGGAGTCGACGGTCGAGCTGGACGGGCGGCCGAACCCGGGGGAGTTGGGCGAGCCGGGGCGGCTGACGGCACTCCCGCGCGCGGTGTTCCTCGCGTGTCCGGCGGTACTCCCGTGCAGGGCGTTCCACGAGTGCGTGGTGGGCATCCGCAGCAGCGGGAACCCGGGGGTGGCTGGGGGGAGTTGACGCGTGAGCGGGGCGGGGGCGGACGTGGGCTCTCCGCCGGGCCCGGCGTGAGTATTCCGCGGCAGCGGCAGGCGCCCCCCGGTGGGCCCGGGCCCCGGCAGGATTACCTGGACGCCTTCGACGAGGAGGACGACGTCTTCTCGCCCCGTACCGGCGCCCCCGCGCACCCCGCCGATCCGTACGGCTCCGTCACCGACTGGGACCGCACCGGTGTCGGCGTCCCTTCCGACACCGACGGCAGTGACGACGACGCGCCGCCCACTGGTGTGCCCGCGCAGGCGAAGGGATCCAAGGGGCGGACGTTCACCGGCATCGCGGCTGCCGCCGTCACCACCGTGCTGGCCGTCGTCGTCGCCGGCCAGGTCACGCACGGCCGCGACGACACCACCGCAGGCACGCGGTCGGCCACCGGCCAGGCGCGGGACGCCCGGACCTCGGGCGGTACCGGCTCGGCGGCGCCCTCCTCCGCGCCCAGCACGGCGACACTGACGTACGCGCAGGCCATGGACACCAAGTACCCGCTCAGCGCCACACTCCGGGGGCCGGGCAAGTTCGCCGCGGTCCCCGGAGTGGACAAGGCGCCGGGGAAGGGGCAGAAGTACACCTACCGGGTCGATGTCGAACAGGGCCTCGGACTGGACGGCAGGCTCTTCGCCGAGGCGGTACAGGCGACGCTCAACGACGACCGCAGCTGGGCCCATGACGGCGCCAGCACCTTCGAGCGGATCGACGCCGGCAAACCCGACTTCGTGATCACACTCGCCAGCCCCGGCACGACCGCGAAATGGTGCGCCAAGTCCGACCTGGACACCAGCGAGGAGAACGTCTCCTGCGACTCCGCCGCCACCGAACGCGTCATGATCAACGCGTACAGGTGGGCACAGGGATCGAAGACCTATGGTGCGGACATCCATGCGTACCGTCAGATGTTGATCAACCATGAGGTCGGTCATCGACTCGGCTACAGCCACGTCGAGTGCACCAAGAACGGCCAGCTCGCGCCCGTGATGCAGCAGCAGACCAAGTTCCTGGACCACAACGGGATCCACTGCCTGCCCAACCCCTGGCCGTATCCCCGGAGTTGACAGCAACCGCATATGTCACATTGACATGCGCAGAAAGTTCATACATATTTTTGGGCATGTCGACCCCCCACGCCCTCCGTCGCGCTGCCATCGAACTGGCGCTCATCGGCGTGACCCCCATCTGCGTGGCCGACATTCACTGTCGCTGACGTCCGCCTCCAGGCGTTCGCGTCGCGATCCTGCTTCCTCACCGTGACCGCGTCACGACCGTGACCTCCTCACGACCGTGACTTCGGCACGCACTTTCCGACGACCTGACGCCCGGGCAGACGTCTGTTCACTTTCGTCTCACTCCTCGTCCACCCGTCTCACCATTCGAGAGGTCGTCCATCCAATGCGTCATCCGTCCCCCACAGCCCGCCGTGTGGCCGCGGCATCCGTAGGCCTGGTCCTGGCGGCGGGCGCCGCCGCCTGCGGGCCGAAGGACAACGATGCCAAGGGCTCCGGTGGCGACTCCACCCCCCACAAGGGCGGCACCCTGACGGTGCTGAACTCCAGCCCCCAGGAGAACTTCGACCCCGCCCGCCTCTACACCTCCGGCGGCGGAAACGTCCCGTCCCTGGTCTTCCGTACGCTCACCACCCGCAACCGCGAGAACGGCGCGGCCGGCGCCAAGGTCGTCCCCGACCTCGCCACCGACACCGGGCGCCCCAACAAGGACGCGACCGTGTGGACGTACACCCTGAAGAAGGGCCTCAAGTACGAGGACGGCACGCCGATCACCTCCGCCGACATCAAGTACGGCATCGAGCGCTCCTTCGCGCCCGAACTCTCCGGCGGCGCGCCCTACTTGCGGGACTGGCTGATCGGCGCCGCCAACTACCAGGGCCCGTACAAGGACAAGAAGGGCCTGTCGGCGATCGAGACGCCGGACGCGCGGACCATCGTCTTCCATCTGAACAAGCCCGAGGGCGAGTTCCCGTACCTGGCCACGCAGACGCAGTTCACGCCCGTACCCCAGAGCAAGGACACGGGTACGAAGTACGCCGAGCACCCCGTCTCGTCCGGCCCCTACAAGGTCGTCGAGAACGACAACAACGGTGAGCACATCGTCCTGGAGCGCAACACCTACTGGTCGGCGGCGACGGACGCCGAGCGCAAGGCGTATCCGGACAAGGTCGATGTGAAGTCGGGGCTCGACTCGTCCGTGATCAACCAGCGGCTGTCGGCGTCCCAGGGGACGGACGCGGCCGCCGTCACCACGGACACCAACCTCGGCCCCGCCGAGCTCGCCAAGGTCACGGGCGACAAGGAACTCGCGTCGCGCGTCGGCACCGGCCACTTCGGCTACACGAACTACATAGCGTTCAACCCGACGGTCAAGCCGTTCAACAACGTCAAGGTCCGCCAGGCGATCTCGTACGCCATCGACCGTTCGTCCGTGATCAACGCGGCCGGCGGCAGCGCCCTCGCCGAGGCCGCGACCACCTACCTGCCGAACCAGAAGTCCTTCGGCTACGAGCCGTACGACCTCTTCCCGGCGGGCGCGACCGGCGACCCCGCCAAGGCCAAGGAGCTGTTGAAGCAGGCCGGTTACCCGGGCGGGCTCACCGTCACCCTGACCCACTCCAACGCCAAGGACTTCGAGACCAGCCCGGAGATCGCGACCGCGATCCAGGACGCGCTCAAGAAGGCCGGCATCACGGTCAAGCTGCAGGGTCTGGAGGACAACGACTACTCCGACACGGTCCACAGCGTGAAGACCGAGCCCGGGTTCTTCCTCGCCCACTGGGGCGCCGACTGGCCCTCCGGCGGCCCCTTCCTCGCACCGATCTTCGACGGCCGGCAGATCGTCAGGGACGGCGCCAACTTCAACACGGGCCTGCTCAATGACAAGTCGGTCAATGCCGAGATTGACGCGATCAACAAGTTGACCGATCTTGAAGCCGCCGCCAAGAGGTGGGGCGCCCTGGACAAGAAGATCGGCGAGCAGGCGCTGACCGTGCCGCTGTTCCACCCCGTCTACAAGCGACTGGTCGGAAAGGACATCAGGAACGTCGTGATCAGCGACTGGACCGGCGTCCTGGACATCTCGCAGGTCGCGGTGAAGTAGCGCCGTGAGCGAGACACTTGTCGCCGCCGAGACTCCCGAGGCGTCCGCCTCGGGAGTCTCGGGGGCCCGTCAGTTCTGGCGGCGGCTGCGAGCGCAGCGCGCCGCCCTCGTCGCGGCGGCCGTCGTCGCGCTGCTGGTCCTCGTCGCGCTCGCCGCGCCGCTGCTCACGGCGATCGAGGGCCAGGACCCGACCACCTACCACCCGTCCCTCATCGACTCCGCGCGCGGAGGCGTGCCGACCGGCTCCTTCGGCGGGATCGGCGCCGACCACTGGCTGGGCGTGGAACCGCAGACCGGGCGGGACCTGTTCGCCCGGCTGGTGTACGGCGCCCGGGTGTCGCTGGGCGTGGCGCTGGGAGCCACCGCCGTGCAGGTCTTCCTCGGTGTCGTCGTCGGCATCGCCGCGGGGCTCGGCAACCGATGGGTTGATCAACTGTTGAGCCGCATCAGCGACATCATCGTGGCCATGCCGCTGATGATCATGGCACTGGCCCTGCTGGCCATCGTCCCCGGCAGTTTCCCGAGGCCGGTCCTGGTCGCGCTCATCATCGGCTTCGTCGCCTGGGGCACCATCGCCAAGATCACCCGCGCGGCGACGCTCACCCTCAAGGAACTCGACTACGTCGCCGCCGCCCGGCTCAGCGGCTGGTCCACCCTGAGAATCGCCCGCCGCGAGCTGCTCCCCGGCCTGGCCGCACCCGTGATCACGTACGCCGCGCTCATGGTGCCCGTCAACATCGGCATCGAGGCCTCCCTGTCCTTCCTCGGCGTCGGCGTGAAACCGCCCACCCCGTCCTGGGGACAGATGCTCACGTCGGCCAACGTCTGGTACCAGGCCGCTCCGCAGTACCTGCTGCTGCCCGCGGGCGCGCTCTTCGTGACCGTCCTCGCCCTCACCGTCCTCGGCGACGGCGTACGCACCGCCCTGGACCCCCGCGCGGCCTCGCGCCTGCGCGTCGGCACCGGTCGCAAGGGGGAGGCGAAGGCATGACCGGCTTCACCGGATTCGCCCTGCGCCGGGCCGTGGGCGCGATCGTCACCCTGCTCGCCATCTCGGTGATCGTCTACGTGGTCTTCTACGCCACTCCCGGCAACGTCGCCCAGATCACCTGCGGTCCGCGCTGCTCGCCCGAACAGGTCCACCAGGTCGCCCAGCAGCTCAAGCTCGACGACCCGCTGTACCTGCGCTACTGGCACTTCCTGCAGGGCGTCGTCGTCGGCCAGGACTACTCGACCGGCACGTCCGTGGAGCACTGCTCGGCGCCCTGCCTCGGGCTGTCGTACCAGAGCGACCAGCAGGTCATGCAGATCATCGTGGGCAAGCTCCCCGTCAGCCTGTCGCTGGTGCTCGGCGCGATGGTGCTCTGGCTGCTGCTGGGCGTCGGCACCGGCGTGCTCTCCGCCTGGCGGCGCGGCCGGCTGAGCGAGCGGGCCCTGACCGGTGTGACCCTCGCGGGCGTCGCCACACCGTCCTTCGTCATCGGCCTCGTCCTGATGATCGTGGTCTGCGGGCAACTGGAACTGCTTCCGTTCCCGGAGTACGTCCCCCTCTCCGACGATCCCGAGCAGTGGATGTGGAACCTGCTGCTGCCCTGGCTGACCCTCGCCCTCGGCGAGGCGGCCTACTTCGCCCGGCTGACCCGGGCGTCGATGCTGGAGACGCTCGCGGAGGACCACATCCGCACCTTCCGGGCCTACGGAGTCGGCGAGCGGTCGATCGTCGGCCGCCACGCCCTGCGCGGCGCCCTCGCGCCGATCATCGCGCTGAACGCCAACGACGTCGGCGCGATGGTGGGCGGCGCGGTGCTGACCGAGACCCTCTTCGGCCTGCCCGGCATCGGCCAGGAACTCGTCCACGCGGTCAATGTGGTCGACCTGCCGGTCGTCGTCGGCATGGTCCTGGTCATCGGGTTCTTCGTGGTCCTCGCCAACGCCGTCGCGGACGTGCTGTACGCGGTGGCCGACCGACGGGTGGTACTGACGTGAGTCTCGTCCAAGTCACGGATCTGACCGTCGAGTTCGGCGACCTCAGAGCCGTCGACGGCCTCTCCTTCACGCTGGCACAGGGCGCCGCCCTGGCCCTGGTCGGCGAGTCCGGCTCCGGCAAGTCCACCGTCGCCTCGGCGCTGCTGGGCCTGCACCGCGGCACGGGAGCGCGGGTCGGCGGCTCGGTCGAGGTCGCCGGCGTCGACGTACTCAAGGCGCCCGACGAGGAGTTGCGGCGGCTGCGCGGTGCGAAGGCCGCGATGGTCTTCCAGGACCCGCTGTCCTCCCTCGACCCCTACTACGCGATCGGCGACCAGATCGCCGAGGTGTACCGCGTGCACACGCGCGTGTCGCGACGAGCGGCACGCGCGCGTGCGGTGGAGGTGCTGGACCGGGTCGGGATTCCGGACGCACAACGCCGGTCCCGCTCCCGTCCGCACGAGTTCAGCGGCGGCATGCGGCAGCGCGCGCTCATCGCCATGGCGCTGTCCTGCGAGCCCGACCTGCTGATCGCCGACGAGCCGACCACCGCGCTGGACGTGACCGTCCAGGCTCAGATCCTCGACCTGCTGCATACCCTGCGCGAGGAGACCGGGATGGGCCTGCTGCTCGTCACCCACGACGTGGGCGTGGCCGCCGAGAGCGTCGACGAGGTGCTGGTCATGCGGCACGGACGCGTGGTCGAGCACGGCCCCGTGGCGGACGTGCTGGGGGCGCCCGCGAAGAGGTACACGCGCGAACTGCTGGCCGCGGTCCCGCGCGTGGACGCGCCGCGCGCGGAGTTCCCGGCGCGGGAGGTCCGGGGCGGCGCCTCCCCCGAGGGCCGGACGCAGGCCGGCCCGGACGTGCCGTCCTCCGCCGAGGACGTCGTCCTTGAGGCCGTCGGGCTACGGCGTGAATTCGGGCGCGGCAAGCGGGCGTTCACAGCTGTGGACGACGTGTCGCTGACCGTTCGCCGGGGCGAGACCCTCGGGGTCGTCGGCGAGAGCGGCAGCGGCAAGACGACCCTGGGCCGGATGCTGGTCGGGCTGCTGGAGCCGACCGCGGGCGAGGTCCGGGACGAGGGCCACGCGCGCGTGGGGGTGAATCCGGCGGTGCAGATGGTCTTCCAGGACCCGGTCTCGTCCCTCAACCCCCGCCGCAGCGTGGGCGAGTCGATAGCCGACCCGCTCCGCGCGCGCGGCGAGCGCGACGAGGTACGCATTCGGGGGCGCGTGACGGAACTGCTGGAGCGCGTGGGGCTCGAAGGGGCGCACTACGACCGCTACCCGCACGAGTTCAGCGGCGGCCAGCGCCAGCGCGTGGGCATCGCGCGGGCGCTCGCGGCCGACCCGCGCGTCATCGTCTGCGACGAGCCCGTCTCCGCGCTCGACGTCACCACCCAGGCCCAGGTCGTCGCCCTGCTTGCCGAACTCCAGCGCGAACTCGGCCTCGCCCTGGTCTTCGTCGCGCACGACCTCGCCGTGGTCCGCCAGGTCAGCGACCGCGTCGCGGTGATGCGCCAGGGCCGGGTCGTGGAGTCCGGGACCGCCGACGAGGTGTACGACAACCCCCACGACCCGTACACCAAGCAGCTCCTGGCCGCCGTACCCGCCCTCGACCCCGAGGTCGCGGCCCGGCGCAGAGCGGCCCGACGAGAGCTGGCCGCAGCCTGACCGTACGTAGCCAGGTGATCTCGTAGCGCGATCGAACGCGACTCGCACGGGAAAGTTACGACCGTTCACCCCTTTTGGTGGCGCGATGGACAACCGTCCGTCGCGCCACCGCCTTGTCCGCATACGTTCTTCCCGCTGCGAGCCGTCGGGTCAACGGCGGCTCCCCATACGGGAGATCGGGGGTGCACTCGTGCGCATCGGACTGCTTACGGAGGGTGGCTATCCGTATGTGAGCGGTGACGCCAGGCTCTGGTGCGACCGGCTCGTGCGCGGGCTAGGGCAGCACGAGTTCGACCTCTACGCGCTCAGCCGCAGCGAGCGCCAGGAGGACGAGGGCTGGCTCCTGCTGCCGCCGCAGGTCAGCCGGGTGCGGACGGCCCCGCTGTGGACGGCGCGGGACGACGGTGTCCGGCACGGGCGGCGGGCGCGGCGCCGGTTCGCCGAGTGCTACGGCGAGCTGGCCGCCGTGATCTGCGGCTCCGGGGCCTCCACGGACACGCCGACCGCCGAGGCGGACCGTTTCCGCAACGCGCTGTACGGGCTCGCCGAACTCGCCCGTGACGAGGGCGGGCTGGTGGGGGCGCTCCGCTCCGAGGGCGCCGTACGCGCCCTGGAGCGCGCCTGTCGTGCGCCGGGCGCGCTGCGGACGGCGCGCGAGGCGCGCGTACCTGATCTGCTCACCGTGGCCACGCACCTCGAACGCGCCCTGCGCCCCCTCTCGCTCGACTGGCACGAGGACGACGGCCTGGGCGCCGTCGACCTCTGCCACGCGACCTCCGGCGGCCCCGCGGCCCTTCCCGCCCTGCTCGCCCACCACTTCTCCGGCGTACCCCTGCTGCTGACCGAGTACGGCGTACGGCTGCGCACGCACCACCTCGCCGCCACGGACGCCCCGCCCGTCGTCCGGTCGCTTCTCGCCACCTTCCACGGCCGCCTCGCCACCGAGATCTACGAGCGCGCCGCAGTCGTCACGCCCGGCAACGCGCACGCCCGCCGCTGGCAGGAGCGCTGCGGCGCCGACCGCGCCAAGATCCGTACGGTCTACCCGGGCATGGACGCGTCCCCCTTCGCGGAGGTGGGCGAGTCCACGGAGAGCGCTGCCCCCGGCACCCTGGTGTGGGTCGGCCGGGTCGAGCCCGCCAAGGACCTGATGTCCCTGCTGCACGCCTTCGCCGAGATCCGCAAGGACGAGCCGAAGGCCCGGCTGCGGATCGTCGGCGCCCCGGCCGGCCCCGAGGGCGAGGCCTACCTGGGGCACTGCCGGGCGCTCGCCGCCCAGCTCTTCCCCGACGAGGCCGAGGGCCCCCACTCCGTCGGCGACAACCCGGTCTCCTTCGAGGAGATCGGCGGCCCTGAACTGCCGACCCTGGCCGACGCGTACGCCGCCGGTGCCGTGACCCTGCTGTCCAGCGTCGTAGAGGGCTTCCCGTTCGGTCTGGTCGAGGCCATGTTCTGCGGGCGCGTCACCGTGTCCACCGACGTCGGCGCGGTCGTCGAGGTCATCGGCGGCACGGGGCTCGTCGTACCGCCGCGCAACCCCCGGGCGTTCGCGGAGGCGTGCGTGGCGCTGTTGCGTGACCCCGAGCGCCGTGCGCGCCTGGGCGCGGCCGCTCGCGCGCGTGCGCTGGAACTGTTCACGGTCGAGCAGAACGTCACGGCATTTCACAGCATTTACCTGGAGATCGTCTCGCGCACGCCGGTGCGCAGGGTCGTCCTCGACGGCGCGGGTGAGCCGCGGCCCTTCGCCGCCCCGGCCGAGGCCCACGTCCCCGGCCTCTGGACGGACACCGCCACGCGCGTGGTGGCACGTGGCGGCCCTTCCTGGGCAGGTGGCACCCCGGTACGTGCCACCACGCCGCTGCCGGCCGCTGAGGGGGCCCGATGAGCGGTCTGGGAGAACTGGACCACCCAGGCACGCCGGAGAGCCCCGGCGCCTGGGACGAGCGGTCACAGCAGTGGATCACGACCCCTGCCGAAACGGCCTCCACCCGTCACGAACCCACCACGCCCCGCCGTACCACCGCCGACCCCGTGCGAGCGCTGATCCACCGTCACCGGGACCTGTGCGAAGGAGCCGTGGACCCCCTGGAGATCGCCGCCGGTCTGGAGGCGCACGGCGTCACCGACCGCACCGCTGCCCGCTTCCGTCACCGGGACGTGTTCTCCCTGGCGGAGGAGATGTTCGCCCGCGCCGCCCACGACGAGCACCCACAGCACCGGACCACCCCCCTCGCCACCCCCCGGGTACGAGCCGACTGGATCCTGCTCACCCTCCTCCCGGGCACCGTCGCCACGGCGACCACGGCAGCCCTGCGCCTCACCCACGGCCAAACCCGCCTGGCCCTGGCCGCAGTGGGCATCCTGGCCCTGGCCCTCAGCGCCCGAGCCGCCCTCTCAAGCGGCCCCCTGGCCACAACCCGCACTGCCACGGGCGCCTGGACGTACTGGCTCATCGCCTACACCGTCCTCGGCGACGGCCTCCTCCACGCGGCCATCACCGGTGGCCCCGACGCCCCACCGACCACCACCGCCTGGCCCATCACCACGGCCCCCGTCCTCGCCCTCGCCTGGTCATTGGCACCCGCGGCCTGGACCACCCACCTCTTCACGACCCGAGTCCGCCACAGACTGCCCACAAGCCGCGGCCTACAGGACTTCGCCACCGCCGTACGCCCCGCATTCCTGGGCACCTTCGCTCTCTACCTCGCCACCTTGACAGCCCTCTGCACCGCCACCCTCCCCGAACCCCCCGCCTACGCCCAGACCCTCCCCCTCGGCGCCTTGCTGCTCCTGGCCCGCCTCCTCGCCATCCACGGCTTCCCCCGAGCCCCCAGGCTCGCCCTGGCCGCCGTGGCCACAGCCGAGGCAACGGCTCTGGCAACCCCCTTCGCGGCCCGCCTCCCCGGCTGCGCCTTCCTGGCCACCCCCGTAGAGACCCTGGTGAGCGTCTGGGGCCCCGCCGCCGTCCCCGCCCTAACCTGCATGGCGGCCGCACTGCCCCTCCTGATCCACGCGACCCGCACCCTCACCAGGGCCTCGGCCCACGCCCCCACGGAGCCCCAGTGCTGAGCCGAACCCGCGTACGGCGCGGAGGGGGCGTGGCGGGGGGTGTCCGCCCGCAGCGGCGGGCGTCAACACCGAGCACCGCCAAACACACGGCACCGCCCGACCGAGGACGGACACCCCCCGCCACGGCCCGGCCCGACCCACCGTCCAGGCGCGACGCGCACCCCCACGGCCCCGGCACGTGCGCCGCAGGCACGTCCGCCCCCGCAGACGTAGCCGCAGTCCCACCCACCCGTCCAACCACCGGCGCCCCCGACCACAGGGCCGCCCGCCCGCCGAGCCCGCCCCCGCCCCCGGCGCCCCCAACCCGGCGCCCGGCCAAAGCGCCGCAGGCACCCGCACCGCCCCCTCCGAAGGAGAACCCCAGATGATCACCTCCCGACCCGACGCCTCGGCCCCGGGAGCCGCCCGATGAGAGTCCTGCTGATCGGAGCCAACGGCTACCTCGGCCGCTTCGTCGCCGACCGCCTGCTCGCCGACCCGGCCGTCCAGCTCACCGCCCTCGGCCGCGGCGACGACGCCGACGTCCGCTTCGACCTCGCCGCGGGCAGCCCCGGCGCCCTCACCCGCTTCCTCGACGCGGTCCACCCCGGTGTCGTCATCAACTGTGCCGGCGCCACACGCGGGGGCGCTCGGGAACTCACCCGCCACAACACCGTCGCCGTCGCCACCGTCTGCGAGGCCCTCCGCCGCAGCGGCTGCGGCGCCCGGCTCGTCCAGATCGGCTGCGGCGCGGAGTACGGCCCGAGCCAGCCCGGCTCCTCCACCGCGGAGGACGCCGTGCCCCGCCCCGGCGGCCCGTACGGCGTCAGCAAGCTCGCCGCCACCGAACTGGTCCTCGGCTCCGGCCTGGACGCGGTCGTGCTCCGCGTCTTCTCGCCGGCAGGCCCCGGCACCCCCGCCGGATCACCGCTCGGCCGCCTCGCGGAGGCCATGCGCCGCGCCATGCAGTCCGGCGACGGCGAACTCAAGCTCGGCGGCCTCGGCGCGCAGCGCGACTTCGTCGACGTACGCGACGTGGCCCGCGCGGTCCACGCCGCGAGCCTCTCCGCCGCACAGGGCGTCATCAACATCGGCTCGGGCCGCGCGGTGCGTCTGCGCGACGCCGCCGCCACGCTCGCCCGCGTGGCCGGATACGGCGGCGCACTCCACGAGCTCGACGGCCCGCCCGGACCGCTGCGCGCCGCCATCGGCCACCCGCGCGCGGACTCCGACCACGCGGCCCCGGTGGCGTACCCGTACCCCGACGGCTGCGGCAGCTGGCAGCAGGCCGATGTGCGCACCGCGCGCGACCGGCTCGGCTGGCGGCCACGGATCAACCTCGAAGAGTCCCTCGCCGACATCTGGATGGAGGCGGCATGCCGCATCTGACCAGCACCACAGCAGGCACCACGAGCACCGACGTCCGCACCGGCTTCGGCGTCCCCGGCTACGCCCACCCCCTTCTCGCCCCCGCCGAGTGGGGCGAACTCGCCCGCCCCGGAACCCCGCTGCACTGGGTCGTCCTCAACGTCGCCGACGGCCCCGGCAGCCGCCCCGACCCGCACTGCCTGGAGGCGGCCGGACGCCTGCGCAACGCGGGCGTCCGCGTCCTCGGCCATCTCGACGCCGCTCGCGGAGCCCGTGGCTTCGTCGAACTGGTCCATGACGCGAACCGCTACCTCGACTGGTACCGGGTCGACGGCTTCCTCCTGGACCGCTGCCCGACCGAGCGCGCCTGTCTCCCGGCGATCCGTCGCACCGTCACCACCCTGCGCGCGGTCCGGGAGGACGCCCACCTCGTCCTCGGTCACGGCACCCACCCGTATCCCGGCTATGCCGAGTGCGCCGACCAACTGGTCACGTTCTCCGGGTCCTGGAACGAGTACCGCTGGTCGCAGGTGGCGGAGTGGACCGCCGACCATCCGCCCGAGCGCTTCTGCCACCTCGTCCACGGAGTGCCCCGCCCGCACCTGGAGGAGGCGTTGCGCATCGCCCGCTGGCAGGGCGCGGCGACCGTCTGGTTCACCGACCGCACGGACCACGGCGGCCGCACCGACCCCTGGGAGACCATGCCCGGCTACTGGGACGACATCGTCTCGCGGATCGGGACGGGTGTCTCGGAATGAAGAAGGCCGTGGCAGTGTTACAGGGAGAACAACTGTAGTGATTGACCGATCAACGGAGTCCCCGTGTCGCTGCCACCCCTGGTCGAGCCAGCTTCTGAGCTCACCGTAGACGAGGTCCGCAGGTACTCCCGCCACCTGATCATCCCGGACGTCGGGATGGACGGGCAGAAGCGGCTGAAGAACGCCAAGGTGCTCTGTGTCGGCGCCGGCGGCCTGGGCTCGCCGGCGCTGATGTACCTGGCCGCCGCGGGCGTCGGCACCCTCGGCATCGTGGAGTTCGACGAGGTCGACGAGTCGAACCTGCAGCGCCAGATCATCCACAGCCAGGCCGACATCGGCCGCTCCAAGGCCGAGTCCGCCCGTGACTCCGTCCTCGGCATCAACCCGTACGTGAACGTGATCCTTCACGAGGAGCGGCTCGAGGCCGACAACGTGATGGACATCTTCAGCCAGTACGACCTGATCGTCGACGGCACGGACAACTTCGCCACCCGCTACCTGGTCAACGACGCGTGCGTGCTGCTGAACAAGCCGTACGTGTGGGGCTCGATCTACCGCTTCGACGGTCAGGCCTCCGTCTTCTGGTCCGAGCACGGCCCCTGCTACCGCTGCCTCTACCCGGAGCCCCCGCCGCCGGGCATGGTCCCCTCCTGCGCCGAGGGCGGCGTCCTCGGCGTGCTGTGCGCGTCCATCGGCTCCATCCAGGTCACCGAGGCCATCAAGGTCCTCACCGGCACCGGCGAGCCGCTGGTCGGCCGACTGATGATCTACGACGCCCTGGAGATGCAGTACCGCCAGGTCAAGGTCCGCAAGGACCCGAACTGCGCCGTCTGCGGCGAGAACCCGACCGTCACCGAGCTCATCGACTACGAGGCCTTCTGCGGCGTCGTCTCCGAAGAGGCCCAGGAGGCGGCGGCCGGCTCGACGATCACTCCCAAGCAGCTCAAGGAGTGGATCGACGACGGCGAGAACATCGAGATCATCGACGTCCGCGAGATCAACGAGTACGAGATCGTCTCGATCCCCGGCGCCAAGCTGATCCCGAAGAACGAGTTCCTCATGGGTACCGCCCTGGAGACCCTCCCGCAGGACAAGAAGATCGTCCTGCACTGCAAGACGGGTGTCCGCAGTGCGGAAGTCCTCGCGGTCCTGAAGTCCGCCGGCTTCTCCGATGCCGTGCACGTGGGCGGCGGCGTGATCGGCTGGGTCAACCAGATCGAACCGCACAAGCCGGTCTACTAGACCCAGACTCTCCCGGAAGGGGCTCGGCACCGTGGTGCGTGCCGGGCCCCTTTCCGTCGCCCGGGCCAGAAGCGCCCCAGGTGCCGGGGCCCGGGCTACGAGGAGCAGACCTTCCCGTCCCGCGGCACCGCGCCGCCCAGCAGGTACGCGTTCACCGTCGAGTCGACGCAGTCGCTCCCGCTTCCGTACGCCCCGTGTCCCTCGCCCTTCCAGGTGAGCTCCACACCGACGCCCTTGCCCAGTTCGTCGGCCATCTTCCGGGCGCCCTCGTACGGCGTCGCCGGGTCGCCGGTGTTGCCGACCACCAGGATCGGCGCCGCACCGGCCGCGCTCACCTCCGGGGTGTCGTACTGCCCGGAGACCGGCCAGTCGTGGCACCAGCCGGCCGTGTCCCAGCCGAGGAAGTCCCCGAACACCGGCGAGATCTTCTCGAAGGTCGGCAGCAGCTTCTTGGTCTGCTCGGCGGTCGGCCGCTGCCTGTCGTCCAGGCACGATATGACCCGTTGTGAGTGGGTCGTCGTGCCGTAGTGCCCGGAGGCGTCGCGTTCGTTGTAGCCGTCGGCGAGTTGCAGCAGCTCCGAGCCGTCGCCCTGTTGCGCCGCGTCCAGGGCGCTGGTCAGGGTCGGCCAGCCGGACTTGCTGTACAGCGGCAGGACGATGCCGGTGAGGGCGAGCGACTGGGTCAGCTTGCGACCGGACGACGTCGGCAGCGGGGCCGCGTCGAGCCGCTTCACCAGGTCCGCGATCTTCCGGGTGCCCTGCTCAGGGTCCTGGCCGGTCGACTTCAGGTAGTCGTCCAGGGCCCGCTGGAACCCCCTGGCCTGATTCTCCGCGTGTCCCACCGAGTCGGCGGTCGGGTCGACGACCGCGTCCAGGATCAGCCGTCCCACGTGCTTGGGGAACAGATGGGCGTAGACACCGCCCAGCTCGGTGCCGTACGAGATGCCGAAGTAGTGCATCTTCGTGTCGCCGAGGACCTGGCGCATCAGGTCCATGTCGCGGGCGGTGTCGGTCGTCGACACGTGCGCCAGCAGACTCCCGGCGGCCTTCTGGCAGCCCTTGCCGAAGGAGACCGCGTCCTGGAAGTACGTGTTCTCCTCGGCCGCGGTGTCGGGTGTGGCGTCGATGTCCTCCGCGGCTTGGATGGCCTTGTCACTGCGGCAGCGCACGCCCTCGCTGGCGGCCACCCCGCGCGGGTCCCAGCTCACCAGGTCGTACCGCTCGCGCAGCTTGGACACCGTTGCCGCGTACTGCGGCATCATGGACACGCCCGAGCCGCCCGGGCCGCCGAAGTTGAACAGCAGCGAGCCGATGCGCTTGCCCCCGTTCGCCCGGGCGCGGATGAGGGCGAGGTCGATCGTGCGGCCGTCCGGCTTCGACCAGTCCAGCGGAGCCTTGAGGGTCGCGCATTGCCAGTCGCTGCCCGGGGCGGGGGAGTCCGCTGTGGCCTTGCAGCGCCCCCAGGCGAGCTTCTGCGCGGTCAGTGAGGACGGCAGCGCGGCGGTCGTATTCGAGGAGCCGGTCGGCGGCGAGGCGGCCGCGCTCGTCGTGCCGCCTCCCTTGTCACTCTTGTCGTCGGACGACGAGCCCCCGCCGCATCCGGCCACCAGCAGTGCGGCGGCGGCCCCGAACGCCGTCCACCGTACGAATCGAGCCATGTGCGTTCCCCCCTGAAAGGCCGTCCGTGCCGTGCGGCGAACGGCTGTCCGGCCATAGTAGGCGGACCGCGTCGGACTCGCGCAGCCCTGTGGATAACCTTCTGACCTGCGCATTCAACCGGAATCCGGTCTGCCGTCAGGAGCAGACGGTTCCGGCCGGCGGCACCTTCCCGTCCAGCAGATAGCCGTTCACCGCGCTCTGCACACACTTGTTCTTGCTGTCGTACGCACCATGCCCCTGGCCCTTGTACGTCAGCTCGACGCCGACACCCTTGCCCAGCGCGTCCACCATCCTGCGCGCGCCCTCGTACGGCGTGGCCGGGTCGCCGGTGTTGCCCACGACCAGGATCGGCGCGGCGCCGGGCGCGCTCACGTCGGGGTGATCGGCCGCGCCCGCGACCGCCCAGTCGGTGCAGCTGACCATGCCCCAGGCGAGGAAGTCCCCGAACAGCGGAGAGGCGGCCTGGAACTCGGGCAGCTTCCCCTCCACGTACCCGGGGCTGTAGCGGGGCTTCTCGTCGGCGCAGTTGATGGAGATGTTGGCCGCGGTGATGTTGCTGTACTCGCCGTTCTGGCTGCGGCCGTTCATCGAGTCCGACAGCAGCATCAGGACCTGGCCGTCGCCCTGGTACGCCTGCTGCAGGCCCTCGGTGAGGTACTGCCAGAAGTCCTTCGAGTACAGGGCCTGCGCGATGCCGTTGGTGGCGGCGGTCTGGGTCAGCTGACGGGGGAGGATGCCGGGGATCGGCTTGCTGTCGAGGTTCTTCAGCAGAGTGGCGATACGGTCCTTCACGTCCTGCGCGCTGTCGCCGACCGGGCACGGTTCGGCCTTCGACGTGCAGTCCTCGGCGAAGTTGTCCAGCGCCAGCTGGAAGCCCTTGGCCTGTCCGAGGGAGGCCTGCTCCGGGTTCTGCGTCGGGTCGACGACCGCGTCGAAGACGGCCCGGCCCACGTGCTTGGGGAACAGGTGGGCGTAGACACCGCCGAGTTCGGTGCCGTAGGAAATGCCGAAGTAGTAGAGCTTCTTGTCACCCAGGATCTGGCGCATCAGGTCCATGTCACGGGCCGCGTCCGTGGTCCGCACATGGGGCAGCACCTTCTTGGAGTGCTTCTCGCAGGCCGCGTTGAACTTCTTGGTGTTGTCCAGGTACTCGGTGCGCTCGCCGGCGTCGTCGGGGGTCGCGTCCTGCTGGAAGTAGGCGTCGAGCTGCTGGTCGTTCTCACACTCCACGGGTGCGCTGCGGCCGACTCCGCGCGGGTCGAAGCTGACCAGGTCGTAGCGGGTGCGCAGCTTCGCGTAGTCCGCGCCGAAGGCGGGCAGCGTGGTGACGCCGGAACCGCCGGGGCCGCCGAAGTTGAACACGAGCGAACCGATGCGCCTGTTCGCGCCGCCGCTCGTCCTCGCCCGGATCAGCGCGATGCCGATGGTGTCGCCCTTGGGCTTGTTCCAGTCGAGAGGCGCCTTCATGGTGGCGCACTGCCAGGTGCCGCCGTTGGGCAGCGGCGAGGGGCTGTCCCCGCCGCCCTCCGCCGCGTTCGGGGCCGGACAGTCCATCCAGTCCAGTTTCTGCGCCGACAGATCCCCGTCCTCGCTGTCGCCACCCGTACAGCCGGCCAGCACGGAGGACAGCAGCACGGCGGTGGCGGTCAGCGCAGCGGCACGCGTGCGGGGAGGCTTCGGCATGCTTCCATCCTGCGGGTGCCTCCGGTCCGGCGCTCGGGGCACGGGCCGTATGAGGTACGCGCACGTACAGCCTTCGTACCCCCGGCTGTCGTACTAGAGGGCGCCCTTGCGGGAGAGCTGGTTGAAGGCCAGCCAGCCCGGCAGGACCGGCAGCCACAGCGTCAGCAGCCGGAACAGCAGCACGGCCGGGGCGGCGACCTCCTTGGGCAGGCCCACGGCGATCAGACCGACCGTCAGGGTGGCCTCCACCGCGCCGACGCCACCGGGGGTCGGGGCCGCCGAGCCGAGCGCGTTGCCGGCGAGGAAGACGACGGCGACGCTGGCGATGCTGAGCGAGGTTCCCTGCTGGCCGAAGGCGCGGATCGAGGCGTCCAGGCACATCACGAAGCAGGCGGTCAGCAGCAGCATGCCGCCGATGCCGGTGACGAGCTTCTGCGGCCGCTGCAGCACGTCCAGCATGCGCGGCACGACACCCGCGAAGAGCGAGCGCACGCGCGTGACGACGAACTTCCGCAGGAACGGCACCGAGGTGGCCACCAGGACGAGGACCGCCACGGTCAGCAGACCCGCGATGACCGTACGGGACGGCGACAGCGACGGCGTCTTCTCGGTGCCGGTCAGATAGCCGAACGACAGCAGCATCAGGATGTGGCATCCGAGCCCGAACAGCTGCGAGGCGCCCACACTGGCGACCGCGAGCCCGGGCCGCACGCCCGCGCGTTGCAGGAAGCGGGTGTTGAGCGCGACACCGCCGACCGCGGCCGGCGCGACGATCTTGACGAATGACCCGGCGACCTGCGCCCCCACGGCCCGCAGGAACGGCACCCGCTCCGGCACGAATCCCAGCAGCGCCATCGCCGCCGCGAAGTAGCTGCCCGCCGAGAACACCACGGCCGCCAGCACCCAGCCCCACTGCGCGTTCTCGATCAGCGGCCCGAACTCGATGTGGGTGAGCTGCGTCAGCAGGAAGTACGCGCCGATGGCGCCCGCGATGAGACTGATCAGGGTGCGCGGCCGCACCCGCTCGAGCCGGGCCGGCTCGACCGGCGCCTGCGGCCTGATGCGGAGCACCTGGTGCCGGATCTGCGTCAGCAGATCCTCCTCACGCGCTTCCTCGATGGCCTCGTCGATGGCCCGCTTCTCGGCCCGCTGCTCCGCCCGTACGGCCTTCTTGTCGGGTTTCTCGAGCGCGGGGTGGGTGTGCTCCTCGGCAGCTTCCAGACGGGCCTGCTTGGCTTGCCTGGAGGCCTCCAGGACCGCTTCCCGCTCGCGCTGGGCCCGCTCCCTGGCCAGCCTGCGCAGGGTCGCGCGGGAGGTGCGGCTGAGCGCGATGGGCTGCAACATCGGCAGACAGTCGGCCACCGCGTCCGGGCCGAGCACGCCCACCGCCGAGGCCACCGCCCGCTCCGCGCCCACCCGCAGGCCGAGCGTCACCAGGAGTTGCGAGACGTCCATGCGCAGCAGCAGATCGCCTGCCGCGATCTCGCCGACCCGCAGGTCGGTCAGGATGACCGTGCCGGAACGATCCACCAGAATCGCGTCGCCCACCAGCCTGCGGTGCGCGATGCGCCGGGACTGCAGCGCCCGTACCTGGTGCCAGGTGTCGTGCAGCAGAGCGTCGGTGATCTCGTCGTCCGCCAGGGAGTCGAGCGTGCGTCCGCCGGTGTGCTCGTAGACCAGCATCACCGCGTCGGGGCCGAGTTCGGAGGTCGCGATCAGCTTGGGGGCGTTGGCGCCGGCCGCGATGGCCGCGTACGCCAGCAGTGCCTCCTGCTCCAGCGCCTGGCGCAGCGACTGGAGGCTGCTGCGGGTGGCGAAGCCGCGCAGGGTCAGGTTGCGCCAGGCGCGGTAGAAGAAGCCCTGCGCCTGCTGCTCCCGGTCGACCACCGTGACGTCCAGCGGCGGGCCGTCCTCGAGGGTGACGAAGTAGCGCCGGCCCCGGTCGCCGGTCTCCGGGTTCTCCGGCATCTCCTCGCGGGCCGCGGTCACCGGACGGAACCCCACGTGGCGCAGGCCCGCCATCAGCGTCCGCCCGGTGGGGCGGACGTTGGGCGAGCCGACCGCGTAGAGCGTGCCGTAGGCGATGGTCCAGCCGATCAGCACCGTGAGGATGATCGAGAACGGTGTCGTGTAACCGGTGACGAGCATCGAGAACGCGTCGAGGAGCAGCACGATCCACAGCACCGCACGCCAGCGCGGCCGCCGGGACATGCCGACGGCGGTCATGTACGCGATGACCGGGGCGAGATAGCCGTGCACCGGGTCGGTCAGCGCGTGCATGTCGCCGGGAGACGGCTGGGTGAGCGCCTCCTGGATGGAGCCCGGGGCGCCCTTGGCCACCCACAGGTCGGTCGCGAGCGTCACGCCGTGTGCCAGGACCGCCGCGAGCACGCCGTCGGCGATGCGCAGCCCGTCCCGCTTGATCAGCCGCTCGATCGCGAACGCGACCGGCACCAGCAGGATCGCGATGCTGGAGGCCAGCCCGGCGATCTTGATGAGCAGGTCGGGCGCCTGACCGGTGCCCTTGTTGATGTCCTGCTCCAGCCCCGAGGTGGTGCCGTGCGCGAAGGCGGCGATCGCGAGGAGCAGGATGATCCCGAGCAGCCCCACCAGAAGGCGCATCAGGTCGGAGGGCCGGTGCACGCGCGCGGGCAGGAGCGGTTCGTCGCCCTCCACCTCGTCGATGTGGGCCTCTTCGACGAACTGCGCCTCGTCCCCGCCGGGTTCCTTGCCGGGGGCGCTCTCGGTGTCGGGATCGGTGTCCGGGCGCGACGAAGCGTCGGACGCGTTCTGCGCGTCCTCCGGGTGCACACCCTGCTGCTTCATCGTCTCTTCTTGATCTCGTATCACCGGTCACCGCTCGCATGATGGTGGCATGTCCCACCGACACACGGGGGCATCAGGGTGCGGACGCGGGGGCGCACAGTCTGCCCGAAGCCACGCGCGGGGGCGAGGGATACGCACAGTGGCCGGCCCGTCACACTGTCGGTGGGGTGCGGCAGGATGGGCCGGATGAGTGAGGAGAGCCTGCCGCCCGAGGACGGTCCGGACGCGCTGCCGGAGTACGCCGAGCGCGTCCTCGAGGTCGCCGAACTGATCCCGCCCGGGCGTGTCATGACGTACGGCGACGTCGCCGAGTGGCTGGAGGAGGGCGGCCCGCGCCAGGTGGGCCGGGTGATGGCCCTCTACGGGGGAGCGGTGCCGTGGTGGCGGGTGGTCCGCGCGGACGGCGTCCTGCTCCCGGGACACGAACTGCGCGCGCTCGACCACTACCGCGTCGAGGGCACACCGCTGAAGGAGGCGAGCAGGGCAGCCGAGGGCCATCTGCCGCGCCTCGACATGAAGCGGGCGCGGTGGGACGGCGGCGGACGCGCGGAGGGCCACACCTGACAGCTTCCGCCATCGGGCGAACGCGTGTGTGACCCGTGATCCGTACGGGGGAAACGAGGCACGTCCGTGCCATGACGTACGTTCGTGGGTCGAGGGGCGTACGTGTCGCGAGTGGCCGGAGGGAAGAAGCGGAAGCTCTGCTTCCGAGTCGTCCCTCGGCGTAGCGTCGGCTGCGCGTTCCCCCCTCACCCCCCGATCACCGCCCCCGCACGCACGGTGGTCCGACAACCAGCACACCCACCAGGACCGGCGAACCACGTGAGCTCCTCTTCCTCCACCAGGCGCCTGTCGCACCCCCCGGTGCGACAGGGGAACCGTGGCGCTTACCGACTGGTGCATACCCCGCCCGCCCGACCGGTCCCCCCTCGTCTGGACGCCGCACAGCGCTCCGTGGTTGACCACACCGGTGGTCCGCTGCTCGTCCTGGCAGGGCCGGGCACCGGAAAGACCACCACGCTCGTCGAGTCGGTGGCGGCGCGGATCGCCCGCGGCGGTGACCCCGAGCGCATCCTGGTGCTGACGTTCAGCCGCAAGGCGGCCGTAGAACTGCGCGACCGCATGGCGCTGCGCGTGGGGGCCGCCCGCGCACCCCGGGCAACCACCTTCCACTCGTTCTGCTACGCCCTGGTCCGCGCCCACCAGGACAGCGACCTCTTCGTGGAGCCGCTGCGGCTGCTGTCCGGTCCCGAGCAGGACGTCGCCGTCCGTGAACTGCTCGCCGGTCAGCCAGACCTGCAGCGGCTCGGTCTCGCGCACGTGCGCTGGCCCGACGAACTGCGCGCCTGTCTGACCACCCGGGGCTTCGCCGACGAGGTCCGGGCCGTCCTCGCCCGCAGCCGTGAACTGGGCCTCGGCCCCGGCGCCCTGGACGCCTTCGCCCGACGCATCGGTCGCCCCGACTGGCGTGCCGCGGCCGCTTTCCTCGCCGAGTACCTGGACGTGCTCGACCTGCAGGGCGTGCTCGACTACGCGGAACTGGTCCATCGCGCGGTCCTCCTCGCCGCCCGCCCCGAGATCGCCGAACGGCTGGCGGCGCAGTACGACGCCGTACTGGTGGACGAGTACCAGGACACCGACGCGGCCCAGGTACGGCTGCTGCACGCCCTCGCGGGCGGCGGCCGCACCCTGGTCGCCTTCGGCGACCCCGACCAGTCGATCTACGCGTTCCGCGGCGCCGACGTCAACGGCATCCTGGAGTTCCCGGAGACCTTCCCGCGCGCGGACGGCCGTCCGGCGCCCGTGGAGGTCCTGCGCACCTCCCGTCGCTCCGGCGCCGCCCTGCTCGCCGCGACCCGACTGCTCACCCAGCGCATGCCCCTGACCCGCCTTCCGGCGGAGAAGGTACGCGCGCACCGCGAACTCACGCCGGTTCGGGACGGCGGCCGCGTCGAGGTCTTCACGTATCCCACGCCCGGTACGGAACTCGACAACATCGCCGACATCCTCCGCCGGGCCCACCTGGAGGACGGCGTCCCCTGGGGCGAGATGGCCGTCCTGGTCCGCGCCGGCTCCCGCACCATCCCGACGGTCCGCCGAGCCCTCACCGCGGCCGGCGTTCCCCTGGACATCGACGGCGACGACCTCCCCCTGCGCCACGAACCGGCGGTGGCTCCCCTGCTGACGGCGCTACGGGCGGTGGCCACGGCGGAGACGGCCTCAGGAGTGGCCGACGGGGGCGTGCGGGGAGACGACGAGGACGGGAACGGGCCCTGCTGGCTCGACACCGAAACCGCCCTCAGCCTCCTCGCCTCACCCCTCGCCGGGATGGACGCCGCCGACCTGCGTCGTCTCGGCCGTGCCCTGCGCGACGAGGAGCGGGCCGGGGGCAACCCCCTGCCGCCGCCGTCCGACGAACTGCTCACGCGGGCGCTCGCCGAGCCGGAGCGCCTGGCCGTGCACGACCCCGCGTACGCGCGTGGCGCCCAGCGGCTCGGCGCGCTGCTGCGCAAGGCCCGGGAGCGCCTCGCGGGCGGCGGTACGGCCGAAGAGGCGCTGTGGGACCTCTGGGAGGGAACACCCTGGCCCGCGCGCCTGGAGCGGTCCGCCCGGCGCGGCGGCGCGGCCGGACGCAACGCCGACCGTGATCTGGACGCCGTCTGCGCGCTGTTCGCGACCGCCGCGCGCGCGGAGGAGCGCACCGGCGGCCGGGGCGCCCTCAACTTCCTGGAGGAGATCGACGCCGAGGACATCGCCGCCGACACCCTCGCACGACGCGCGGTCCGTCCCGACGCGGTACGCCTGATGACCGCGCACCGCTCCAAGGGGCTGGAGTGGAGGCTGGTCGTCGTCGCGGGCGTCCAGGAGGGCCTGTGGCCCGACCTGCGCCGCCGCGGCTCGCTGCTGGAGGCCGACCGCATCGGGCGCGACGGACTCGCCGAACCGCTCACCCCGGGCGCGCTGCTCGCGGAGGAGCGCCGCCTGTTCTACGTCGCCGCCACCCGCGCGCGTGAACGACTCGTCGTCACCGCCGTCAAGGCCGCCGCCGACGACGGCGACCAGCCCTCCCGCTTCCTCACCGAACTCGGCGTCGAACCAAGGGACGTGACCGGCCGCCCCCGCCGCCCGCTCTCCGTCGCCGCGCTCGTCGCCGAACTGCGCGCCACGACGGTCGACCCGCGCGTCTCGGACACCCTCAGGGAGGCCGCCGCCCACCGGCTGGCCCGTCTCGCCGCGCTCGCCGACGAGGACGGCCGCCCCCTCGTCCCCTCGGCCCATCCCTACCGCTGGTGGGGCATGTACGAGCCGACCGAGAGCAAGGTGCCCCTGCGCAACCGCGAGCAGCCCGTCGTACTCTCCGGCAGCGCCCTCGACCAGCTCGCCAACACCTGCGCCCTGCAGTGGTTCCTGGGCCGAGAGGTGAAGGCCGACGCACCGGCGACGGCCGCCCAGGGCTTCGGCAACGTCGTGCACGTCCTCGCCGACGAGGTCGCCTCCGGGCACACCCCCGCCGATCTCGCCGTCCTCATGGAGCGCCTCGACTCCGTGTGGAACGCGCTCGCCTTCGACGCGCCGTGGAAGTCGGCGCAGGAGAAGGAGAACGCGCGCGTGGCGCTCGAACGCTTCCTGAAGTGGCACGTCATGGACCGCACCGGCCGCACCCCCGTGGCCAGCGAGCACGACTTCGACGTCACCCTCGAAGCCGGCGACTACGAGGTCCGCATCCGCGGCCAGATGGACCGCGTGGAGACGGACGGCGAAGGGCGGGCCTACGTCGTCGACTTCAAGACCGGCAAACAGCCCCTCAGCAAGGCCGAGGTGGCCCGCCACCCCCAGCTCGCCGTCTACCAGCTCGCCGTCCGCGAGGGCGCCGTGGACGAGGCGTTCGACGGGGCCCGTCCCGAGCCCGGCGGCGCCGAACTGGTCCAGCTGCGCCAGGGCGCCGCCCAGCGCGACGGCGGCGAGACCCTGCCCAAGGTGCAGGCCCAGGAACCGCTGGAAGGGGAGTGGGTCGGCGAACTGCTGGCCACGGCCGCCGGGAAGGTGCTCGACGAACGGTTCACGCCGACCACCGGACAACACTGTGCCCACTGCGCGTTCCAGGCGTCCTGCAGTGCCCGGCCGGAGGGACGGCACGTCGTCGAGTAACCGGGGTGATCGACGACACCACGTGCGCCGACCTGCGTTTTCCCCCGGCTCCGGGGGCGATTGGGCCTCCGCTGTCAGTGGCCGCCGCTAGCCTCTCTGACGTGCCGCCCCGTATCACCGATCCCGATCAGCTCAAGGAACTCCTCGGGATCCCGTTCACCCCGGAGCAGACGGACTGCATCATCGCGCCGCCCGCCCCGCAGGTGATCGTGGCCGGAGCCGGCTCGGGCAAGACGACGGTGATGGCGGCCCGCGTGGTCTGGCTGGTCGGCACCGGCCAGGTCGCCCCCGAGCAGGTGCTCGGCCTCACCTTCACCAACAAGGCGGCCGGCGAGCTCGCCGAACGCGTGCGCAAGGCGCTGATCAAGGCGGGCGTCACCGACCCGGACGTCATCGACCCCGACAACCCGCCGGGCGAGCCGGTGATCTCCACCTACCACGCCTTCGCGGGCCGCCTGCTGACCGACCACGGCCTGCGCATCGGCCTGGAGCCGACCTCCCGACTGCTCGCCGACGCCACCCGTTTCCAGCTCGCCGCGCGTGTGCTGAGGGAGGCCCCCGGCCCCTACCCCGCGCTCACCCGCTCCTTCGCCGACCTCGTCAGCGACCTGCTCACCCTGGACTCCGAACTCGCCGAGCACCTCGTACGGCCCGAGGACGTGCGGACGTACGACGCCGCACTGCTCGCCACCCTGGAGGGTGTCCGGCTCAGCAACGACGCCCTGCGGCAGGTCCCCAAGGCCGCCGCCGCCCGCCGGGAACTCGCCGACCTGGTGGTCCGCTACCGCGCCGCCAAACGCGAACGCGACCTGCTCGACTTCGGCGACCAGATCGCCCTGTCCGCGCGGCTGGCGCGGATCCCCGAGGTGGGCCGGATCCTGCGCGACGAGTTCCGGGTGGTCCTCCTCGACGAGTACCAGGACACTTCGGTGGCCCAACGCGTCCTCCTGGCAGGCCTGTTCGGCGACGGCACCGGCCACCCGGTGACCGCCGTCGGCGACCCCTGCCAGGCGATCTACGGCTGGCGCGGCGCCTCCGTCGCCAACCTGGACGACTTCCCGGAGCACTTCGCGCACCCCGACAGCCGCCCCGCGACCCGTCAGGCGCTCAGCGAGAACCGTCGCAGCGGCGGTCGCCTCCTCGACCTCGCCAACGGCCTCGCCGAGCCCCTGCGGGCCATGCACGCGGGCGTGGAGGCCCTGCGTCCCGCCCCGGGCGCCGAGCGCGACGGCATGGTCCGCTGCGCGCTGCTGGCCACCCACGCCGAGGAGATCGAGTGGGTCGCCGACTCCATCGCCCACCTGGTGCGCACCGGCAAGGCGCCCGGCGAGATCGCCGTCCTGTGCCGTACGGCGACCGACTTCGCCGAGATCCAGGGCGCCCTGGTCACCCGTGACGTCCCCGTCGAGGTCGTCGGCCTGTCCGGGCTGCTGCACCTGCCCGAGATCGCCGACCTGGTCGCCGTCTGCGAGGTCCTCCAGGACCCCGGAGCCAACGCCTCCCTGGTACGCCTGCTGACCGGCCCGCGCTGGCGCGTCGGCCCGCGCGACCTTGCCCTCCTGGGGCGCCGCGCCCGACTTCTCGTCGCCCACGCGCGCGTGGACACCGGCGACGACCGGGACCGCAGGCTCGCCGAGGCCGTGGAGGGGATCGACCCGTCCGAGGTGATATCGCTCGCGGACGCCCTGGAGACCTTCCTGGAGCTGCCGCTGGACGCCGAGCAGGCGGACGACGGGCTGCCGTTCTCGCCGGACGCGCGCGTGCGGTTCGCCCGCCTCGCCGCCGAACTGCGTGATCTGCGCCGGTCGTTGGCGGACCCGCTGATGGACGTGCTGCACCGGGTCCTCGCCGTCACCGGCCTGGAGGTCGAGCTGTCGGCGTCCCCGCACGCCCTGGCCGCCCGGCGCCGCGAGACCCTGTCGAACTTCCTGGACATCGCCGCCTCCTTCGCCGCCGGCGACGGCGAGGCGACCCTGCTCGCCTTCCTGGGCTTCCTGCGGACGGCCGCCCAGTACGAGAAGGGCCTGGACAACGCCCTCCCGGGCGGCGAGAACACCGTCAAGGTGCTCACCGCCCACAAGTCCAAGGGTCTGGAGTGGGACGTCGTCGCCGTCCCCGGCCTGGTCAAGGACACCTTCCCCAGCACCAAGGGCCGGGAGAAGTGGACCGCGCAGGGCAAGGTGCTGCCGCACGAACTGCGCGGCGACGCCGACACCCTGCCCGACGTCACGTCCTGGGACGCGCGCGGTCTGAAGGCCTTCCAGGAGGCGATGAAGGACCACCAGCACACCGAGGAACTCCGCCTGGGCTACGTCACCTTCACCCGCCCGCGTACCCTCCTGCTCGGATCCGGCCACTGGTGGGGCCCCACCCAGAAGAAGCCGCGCGGCCCCTCCGACTTCCTGCAGGCCCTCCACGACCACTGCGAGGCCGGGTACGGCGAGATCGAGGCCTGGGCCGACGAGCCGGCCGAGGACGCGGAGAACCCCGCCCTGCACTCCGCCGACGCCGACCAGGTCTGGCCCCTGCCCCTCGACGAGGCGTCCCTCACCCGTCGACGGGCCGCGGCCGAGACCGTCCTGGCCCACCTGGAGGACCTCGCGTCCCACGAGGACGGCGACCCCGCGGCCGTGCACGACCCCGACGACCACCAGGACCCGGACTGGCCGCCGCCCCCGGACGACGACGAGCCGTACGCGGAGGACGCCTACCCGGACGAGGAGCCCGCCGACTGGGACTCCTTGTCCACGGACCGCCCGACCGTCCCGCACCAGGCCGGAGCCCCGGGGCGCGGCATCGACGAGAGCGCACGCGCGCGGCGGACGGCGCCCGCGACGGCCCGCACCCGGCTCACCCCGGAGGAAGCCCGCGCCATCGCCTCCTGGGACCGCGACCTCGACGCCCTCACCGGTGAACTCCTCCGTGCGCGGGAGGCCGTCACCGACGTCCCCCTGCCCGCCTCGCTCACCGCCTCCCAGGTGCTGCGGCTGGCCGCCGACCCGGACGGTTTCGCACAGGAACTCGCCCGCCCCATGCCACGCCCCCCGCAACCCGCCGCGCGCCGGGGCATCCGCTTCCACGCCTGGGTCGAGGCCCGCTTCGAGGAACTGACCCTGCCCGTGCTGGAGCCGGAGGAACTGCCCGGCAGCGAGGCCGAGATCGCCGACGAACGCGACCTGGAAGCCCTCAAGGACTCCTTCGAGCGCACCGAGTACGCCCACCGCACACCCCACCGCGTCGAGGCACCCTTCCAGCTCGTCATCGCCGGCCGGGTGGTCCGGGGCCGGATCGACGCCGTCTACAAGGAGGGCGACGGCGAGGGGACGACGTACGAGATCGTCGACTGGAAGACCAGCCGCACCCGCACCGCCGACCCTCTCCAGCTCGCCCTGTACCGGCTCGCCTGGGCCGAGCAGCAGGGTGTTCCGCTGGAGGCCGTCAACGCGGCGTTCCTGTACGTCCGAACCGGTGAGGTAGTACGACCACGGGGTCTGCAGGACCGGGCCGCGCTGGAGCGGCTGCTGCTGGAGGGGCCGGCCGCGCAAGCAAACTGTGAGGAACCGCCCAACCAGGATGTCGGTGCGGGCCGATAGGCTCGTGACCATGAGCCAGCCCGTTGACAGTGCCGTCAGCGCCGTCCGCGCGTACATCGAGCAGCACCGTGCCGCCTTCCTCGAGGACCTCGCGGAATGGCTGCGCATCCCGTCCGTGTCGGCCCAGCCCGACCACGCGCCCGATGTACGCCGCAGCGCCGACTGGCTCGCCGCCAGGCTCCGGGAGAGCGGCTTCCCGACCACGGAGGTCTGGGAGACCCCGGGTGCCCCCGCCGTCTTCGCCGAGTGGCCCGCCGCCGATCCCGGGGCACCGACGGTCCTGGTGTACGGCCATCACGACGTCCAGCCCGCCGCCCTTGAGGACGGCTGGGACAGCGAGCCCTTCGAACCCGTCGTCCGCGACAACCGCCTCCACGCGCGCGGGGCGGCCGACGACAAGGGACAGGTGTTCTTCCACACCCTCGGCGTCCGCGCCCACCTCGCCGCCACCGGCCGCACCGCACCCGCGGTCACCCTGAAGCTCCTGGTCGAGGGGGAGGAGGAGTCCGGGTCGCCGCACTTCCGTGCACTCGTCGAGCAGCACGCCGGCCGACTGGCCGCCGACGCGGTGATCGTCTCCGACACCGGGATGTGGTCCGCGGACACCCCCACGGTGTGCACCGGCATGCGCGGCCTCGCCGAGTGCGAGATCCACTTCTTCGGCCCCGACCAGGACATCCACTCAGGCTCCTTCGGCGGTGCCGTGCCCAACCCGGCCACCGCGGCCGCCCGCCTGGTCGCCGCCCTGCACGACGAGCACGGGCGCGTGGCCGTCCCCGGCTTCTACGACGGCGTCGTCGAGCTCACCGACCGCGAACGCGAACTCTTCGCCGAGCTGCCCTTCGACGAGCAGGAGTGGCTGCGCACCGCCAAGTCCCACGCCACCCACGGCGAGGCCGGACACACCACCCTGGAGCGCATCTGGGCCCGCCCCACCGCCGAGGTCAACGGCATCGGCGGCGGCTACCAGGGGCCCGGCAGCAAGACGATCATCCCCTCCTCGGCCATGGTGAAGCTGTCCTTCCGGATGGTCGCGGGACAGGACCCCGACCACATCGAGAAGGCCGTCCGCGCGTGGGCGGCCGAGCAGGTGCCCGCCGGGATCCGCCACGAGATCACCTTCGGCGCGGCCACGCGCCCGTGTCTGACACCACTGGACCACCCGGCCCTGCAGTCCGTGGCGCGCGCCATGGGCCGCGCCTTCGGCCGGCCGATCCGCTTCACGCGTGAGGGCGGCTCGGGGCCGGCCGCCGACCTCCAGGAGGTCCTCGGGACGCCGGTGCTCTTCCTCGGCATCTCCGTCCCCTCCGACGGCTGGCACGCCCCGAACGAGAAGGTCGAGATCGACCTGCTCCTCAAGGGCGTAGAGACCACCGCATACCTGTGGGGCGACCTCGCGGACACCTGGCGTCATGCGCCCTGAGCCGCCCGCGCCGTCCGGGACGACACCGCGCGCGGGGCACACTGGGGGCGACGCCCCGCACCGCCCGGTCCCGGCCGCCGCCCGCCGTACGCCCCGCCGAACCGTCCGCCGAAACAATCCGTTGCACTGGGGGAGTTGGAAGCACCCGTGACCACCTGGACCGACCACACCGCCGACCGCCCCATCTCGCTCACCGCCCCGAGCGGCATCGACCGCGCCGCCCATCACCGGCTCGACGAGGCCTGGCTCGCGGCGGCCTGGAGCCATCCCACGACCCGCTGCTTCGTGGTCTCCGGCGGCCAGGTCCTCATCGACGAGACGCCCGACGGCCGTACCGAACTCGTCATGACCCCCTCCTTCGAAGCCCCCCTGACCGAGGCGCACCGCTACTTCCTCGGCACCGATGCGGACGGCGTCAGCTACTTCGCCCTCCAGAAGGACGCGTTGCCAGGACGCATCGACCAGTCCGCGCGGCCTGCGGGCCTGCGCGAGGCCGGTCTGCTGCTGTCCCCGCGTGACGCGGGTCTCATGGTGCACGCGGTCGGCCTGGAGAACTGGCAGCGCACCCACCGGTTCTGCTCCCGCTGCGGCGAGCGGACCGTGATCGCCGCCGCCGGCCACATCCGCCGCTGCCCGGCCTGTGGTGCCGAGCACTACCCGCGCACCGACCCGGCCGTGATCATGGCGGTCACCGATGCCGACGACCGCATCCTGCTCGGCCGGCAGGTCCACTGGCCCGAGGGTCGCTTCTCGACGCTCGCCGGCTTCGTCGAACCCGGGGAGTCCATCGAGCAGGCCGTGCGGCGCGAGGTCTTCGAGGAGGCCGGCATCGACATCGGCCAGGTCGAGTACGTCGCCAGCCAGCCCTGGCCCTTCCCGTCCAGCCTGATGCTCGGCTTCATGGCCCATGCCACCTCGACCGAGATCGAGGTCGACGGCGACGAGATCCACGAGGCCCGCTGGTTCTCCCGCGACGAACTGGGCGCCGCCTTCGACTCCGGCGAGGTCCTCCCGCCGTACGGCATCTCGATCGCGGCCCGCCTGATCGAGCTCTGGTACGGCAAGCCGCTGCCCACGCGGAGCGTGTGACAAGGCCGGAAGCACAAAAGGCGGTTCCTGAGTCACCTCAGGAACCGCCTTTCCGGCGAACTGGGGAGCGCTTACGCGCCGATCTTCTGCTTCACCTGCGCCAGCGACGGGTTCGTCAGCGTCGAACCGTCGGGGAACAGCACGGTCGGGACGGTCTGGTTGCCGCCGTTCGCCTTCTCGACGAACGCCGCGGACTCCGGGTCCTGCTCGATGTTGATCTCGTCGTACGTGATGCCCTCGCGGTCCAGCTGGCTCTTCAGCCGCCGGCAGTAGCCGCACCACGTGGTGCTGTACATCGTCACAGTGCCCGGCATGTCTCTCGCGCTCCTCAACTGCTTGGGGGATCGGTGCTCGCAGTGGGGGGAACGTACGTGAAACAGCAACCATTCCCGCACACGGGGCCCCGCCCGACGTGACGCCTGCCGCATTAGTACGACTGCGAGCCCCTGCCTGTGGACAACCGCCGCACCCGTCTCCGCCGACCTGGCAGCATGGCGGTGTGACAGCAGCAACGCACTCCACGCTCTTCCCGCAGGTCCCCGACTCGGCCGACGCGGTGCTCGAAGGGCTCGACCCCGAGCAGCGCGAGGTGGCCACCGCCCTGCGCGGCCCGGTGTGCGTGCTCGCGGGCGCCGGCACGGGCAAGACCCGGGCGATCACGCACCGGATCGCCTACGGGGTGCGCGCCGGGATCCTCCAGCCGTCCAGCGTGCTGGCCGTCACGTTCACCAACCGAGCCGCGGGCGAGATGCGCGGCCGGCTCCGTCAGCTCGGCGCCGCCGGCGTCCAGGCCCGCACCTTCCACTCCGCCGCGCTGCGCCAACTGCAGTACTTCTGGCCGAAAGCGGTCGGCGGGTCCATGCCCCGGCTGGTCGACCGCAAGATCCAGCTCGTCGCCGACGCGGCCGCCGCCTGCCGCATCCGCCTCGACCGGGGCGAACTGCGCGACGTCACTGCCGAGATCGAGTGGTCCAAGGTCACCCAGACCGTCCCCGCCGACTACGCGGCGGCCGCCGCCAAGGCAGGCCGGGAGGCCCCCCGCGACCCGGCCGAGATCGCCCAGCTCTACTCCGTCTATGAGGACCTCAAGCGGGACCGCTCCGTCATCGACTTCGAGGACGTCCTGCTGCTGACCGTCGCCGTCCTCCAGGACCGCCACGACATCGCCGAGCAGGTCCGGGCCCAGTACCAGCACTTCGTGGTCGACGAGTACCAGGACGTCAGCCCCCTCCAGCAGCGCCTGCTGGAGCTGTGGCTCGGCGAGCGGGACAGCCTCTGCGTGGTCGGCGACGCCAGCCAGACGATCTACTCGTTCACCGGAGCAACTCCCGACCACCTCCTCGACTTCCGCACCCGCCACCCCGGAGCCACCGTCGTCAAGCTGGTCCGCGACTACCGCTCCACCCCCCAGGTCGTCCACCTCGCCAACGGCCTGCTCGCCCAGGCCCGCGGCCGCGCCGCCGACCACCGCCTCGAGCTGGTCTCCCAGCGCTCCGCCGGCCCCGAGCCCCGCTTCACCGAGTACGCCGACGAGCCCGCCGAGGCCGAGGGCGCCGCCCGCCGTATCGCCGAACTCATCGCGGCGGGGGTCGCGGCGAGCGAGATCGCCGTCCTGTTCCGCACCAACGCCCAGTCCGAGACCTACGAACAGGCCCTCGCCGACGCCGGAGTCCCCTACCAGCTGCGGGGCGCCGAGCGGTTCTTCGACCGGCCGGAGGTGCGCAGAGCCATCGTCAACCTGCGGGGAGCCGCCCGCTTCGGCGGCAATGACTCCCTCCTCGACGACGCCGTCGACCTGCCCTCCCAAGTGCGGGCGGTGCTGTCCGGGGAGGGCTGGACACCCCAGCCGCCCGCCGGTTCCGGTGCCGTCAGAGAGCGCTGGGAGTCACTGGCCGCGCTGGTCAACCTCGCCCAGGACTTCACCGCCGCCCAGCCCGGCGCCACCCTCGGCCACCTCGTCGCCGAACTGGACGAGCGGGCGGGCGCACAGCACGCCCCGACCGTGCAGGGCGTCACCCTGGCCTCCCTGCACTCCGCCAAGGGCCTCGAGTGGGACGTCGTCTTCCTCGTCGGCGTGGCCGAGGGCATGGTCCCGATCACCTATGCGAAGACCGACGAGCAGATCGAGGAGGAACGGCGTCTCCTCTATGTCGGGGTCACCCGCGCCCGTGAGCGCCTGCACGTCTCGTGGGCCCTGTCCCGGTCACCCGGCGGTCGCCCGAGCCGTCGCCCGAGCCGCTTCCTGGACGGCCTGCGCCCCGGCTCCGCCTCATCGGCCGCACGGACGGCGGCGGGTGGCCCCGGCGGCGTCGAGCGCGGACGCACCCGAGGACCGGAGGCCGTCCCGCGGCGCGCCCAGCGCACCCCGGCCCGCTGCCGGGTGTGCGGGCGCACGCTCACCGACGCGGGCGAGATGAAACTGATGCGCTGTGAGGAGTGCCCCTCCGACATGGACGAGGGCCTGTACGAACGGTTGCGCGCATGGCGTGCGCGGCAGGCGCGACGCAGCGGGCAGCCCGCCTTCTGCGTCTTCACCGACAAGACGCTGATGGCGATCGCCGAGGCAGTCCCCGACGACGAGGGCGAACTCGCCCGCATCCCCGGGGTCGGAGTACGCAAGTTCAACCGCTACGGCGCCGATGTGCTGGCCATCTGCGCAGGCCAGGACCTCGCGGAGGGCGACGACGAGGACTGACGGAAACTCGTCGGAAAAATAGTTTGCGCATGCCCCAGCAATCCCCATAGGTTCTTAGCCACGGGGACGGAGGCCTTCTCGGAGGCCCCGATTCCGTGTTCTACTTGCATATCCGTCGGACTGGTTCACCCCAGTCCCCCGAGACGCCGAGAGGAGGCGAGTCCAGTGATCAGCATCAAGAAGAGCTCCACCACCACCGTCAAAATGACCGATCGCTCGGTCGTCGCCTCCCTGTGCATGCTCGACGCCTCCACCCGGGGCACCGGTCTGTCCGGCATCCGTGCCGTCCGTCCGGCGTCCTCGGTGTCTCTCGCGGGTCTTCCCATCCGTGAGCGCAATGAGCGACCGACCAAGGCACTGGAAGCAGTAGCGGCACAGGCGCAGGCCTATGCCTTTACGGCGGCTGGTGCCGGTAGCCGGAAGCAGACGAAGCAGCACCACCTGATGTGGGCCTTCCGTGGGCCAGAACCCTGGAGTGATCCAGCCTGATCGGCGATCAGGCCGGCGCCTTCAGGGCCGCGGAACCCCATCCGGGATCCGCGGCCCTTCTGTTTGTCCCCGACCGGGGACGACGGAGCGAAGGGGCCTCGGAACAAGAAAAGAACCGGGTACCCACCGCCTCCCGGTCCAACAGGACCGGAACGAACAGACGAGGAAGACGAATCGTGCAACTCGAAGCGCACGCCCCGTCCGTACCGCCTTCCGAAACGATCCCCCCGCCCGGCCCCACGGAGGACTCCGCCTTGATCCCGCTCACCGCGCTCACCGCGCTCGACGACGCCATCGAGAACCTCGGCGTACCCGTCCCCTGCCGCTCCTACGACCCGGAGGTCTTCTTCGCCGAGTCGCCGGCCGACGTCGAGTACGCCAAGTCCCTCTGCCGCACCTGCCCGCTGATCGAGGCCTGCCTCGCCGGCGCCAAGGAGCGGCGTGAGCCCTGGGGCGTCTGGGGTGGCGAACTGTTCGTCCAGGGTGTCGTCGTCGCCCGGAAGCGGCCGCGTGGCCGCCCGCGCAAGAACCCGGTCACGGCATGAACATCACAGGAACGATCGACCGCCCCCTCACGCACGACCCCAAGAAGCAGGCCCCGATGAAGCCGTCCACCAACGAGCCCGCCGGCTCCGCGATCGAAGACACCACGATGACCGGCGCGACCGGTTCGCGTCAGAACAGGACCCGAGAGATGCAACTCATCCCAGAAGCCCTGGCACGTGCGCATATGCACGAGCGCCTGCGTGAGGCCGAGCGGGAACGCCCGGCCGCGCGCCTGGTGGCCGCCCGCCGTATGCAGCGCCGGGCGGAGCGCGCCTCGCGGCGCGCCCGCCGTGCGCTCGCCATGGCGGTCATGCAGTAGCCGACCACATCTGAAGCGATGGCCTCCCGACCCCGGGAGGCGGTGGCTCCCCGCGGGGGGCCGTACGAACCGCACGGCCCCCCCCGGGGGTAGTTCCCGGCGTTCCCGCGGCGGTGGCGTTATCGTCACCGAATGACGAGTCCTCCCGCGGACAGCGACGACTCGGGCGCCCCCGCGGAGCCCCAGCCCCTGGTGTGCGCCCGCTGCGGCCGCCGGGCCGAAGGCCCGCAGCCCACCTGGACGTTCTCCGTGGACAACGGCAAGCACCAGTACTTCTGCGACGCCTGTTCCCGGGAGAACCTCAGGGCGATCGAGGGGCGGCTGGACTCGGCTTGGTGGTGATCAGGCCTCCACCACCGACTCCTCCTCGTCGCCCTCCTCCAGGACGAAGCCCGGCAGCCACTCCTCGAGTTCCTCACGCAGCCGGACCGTCGCCCCGAGCTGGCACAGCACCCCGATCGTGCTCAGCGTCACCCGGTGTATCAGCAGGTACGCCGGAGGCAGATTGAGCTGCTTGCCCAGTTGGTAGGCGGGGGAGCGGGGATCGGCGATACGGGCCGCCTGACTGCGCATCCAGCCCCGGGTGAAGGTGAACGCGTCGACCCGGGCCGGTTCGATGATCGGCAGGAGGTAGTCGAGGACGGCGGCCGGGTCCAGCTCTATGGACTCCTTGACGAAGCCCTCCTCGCGGAGGAGTTCGTAGACGGCCTCCGCGTCGCCGTCGAGGGTCATGCGCAGCGAGTCACCGATGGGGGTGGGCAGACCGCCCGGGAGCCGGTCGACCGTGCCGAAGTCCAGGACGCCCAGGCGCCAGTCGTCCTCGCCGGCCGGACCGCCGGGCAGCAGACGGAAGTTTCCGGGGTGGGGGTCGGCGTGCAGCAGGCCGGTACGGGCCGGGCCGGAGAAGAGGAAGCGGGCCAGGAGCTGTCCGGCGCGGTCGCGCTGCTCCGGGGTGCCGTCCGCGATGATCTCCGACAGCGGGACGCCGTCCATCCACTCGGTGATCAGCACCTGGTCGCACTGGTGGACCACCCGGGGCACCACCACGTCCGGGTCGTCCGTGAACTCCTCTGCGTGCGCCGACTGGGCCTGGGCCTCCAGCCCGTAGTCGAGTTCCTCGGAGACACGGTCCCTGAGCTCCGCGATCAGGGGCTTGACGTCCATGCCGGGGATGAGCGGGCCCAGGAGACGGGCGAAACGGCTCAGTTGATTCAGATCGGACAGCAGGGCCTCGCCGGCTCCCGGGTACTGCACCTTGACCGCCACCTCGCGGCCGTCGTGCCAGATCCCCCGGTGCACCTGGCCGATCGAGGCCGCGGCGGCCGGTTTGTCCTCGAACTCCAGGAACAGCTCCTGCCAGTTCTCGCCCAGCCGCTGGCCGAGCACGGTGTGAACGGTGCGCGTCGGCATCGGGGGCGCCGCCTCCTGCAGCTTCGTCAGGGCGGCACGGTAGGGGCCGGCGACCTCCTCGGGCAGCGCCGACTCGAAGACGGACAGGGCCTGGCCGAACTTCATCGCGCCGCCCTTGAGCTCGCCGAGCACCTTGAACAGTTGCTCCGCCGTGCGCTGCTGCAACTCGCGGCCGACGATCTCCGCCGACTCGCCGACGATCCGCTTGCCCAGTCCCCAGGTCGCCCGCCCGGCGAAGCCGAGCGGGAGCGCGGCGAGCTTGGCGGTCCGGGTGACCGCCTTGCGGGGAAGATCAGACATGCGCCCTCCAAGTCCCTGCCGGCCGCGCCGCGTCTGCCCTACGGCCCAACTCATTCGGCGTCTGCTCGCCCATTGTCTCGTGCCGGTTCCCGTGCTCGGCGGCCTGTCCCCCCTTCTTACCTTTCTCCGCTGCGCCGCAGGGGCATGCGGGGTGCGCCCAGACCGCTCGTGCATGCCAGTTCAGACCGGGCAGGGACACCTCCCAGCGGGCACCGGCGCTGGTCGGCACCATGCCGTCCAGAAACGCCAGCGCGTGCGCGGCCGCCAGTCCGGCCACCGTCGTCGCCAGGCTCAGATCGCATGCGCGCACCTGCCGCGACCTGCCCGAACCCGAGCGCCATTGGGCGACCAGCCGCGGCCACGCCGGGTCCCGGTCGGTGCGCGCCTCGTGCAGACAGCCCGCGCAGCCCGTCTCGCCCGGCAGGACGAGGGGGCCGACGACACCGGTGGCCTCCACGACGCCGGCGTACAGATGAGGCGTACCCGAAGTGATGAGGGGTTCGGCGGCGGAGGGTGCGGGCGCGTGCACGGCGACGTCGTCCCGTGGGGCGAGGATCACCAGCGAGAATCCGGGGTCGCCGGCCGGCACGGGTGCCGCGGGACCGCGGCGGGGCGGGCGGCCGGGAGTGGAGCGGCGTACCGCCTGCCGGGCGGCCTCGTCCCTGCGGGCGCCGACGGACTCGGCGGGCAGTCCGCCCGGCGCCACATCCCACGGTTCCACCGGGCCGATGTCGCGCACGTCGATTCCGCCGACGCCGGCGCCCGCGAGCAGTGAGGCCACCGTCGCACCCACCCGACCCGCGCCCACCACCTGCACACGCAGTGAGCGCCGGGCGGCGAGACGGTCGACGGCGTCGCCGGGTTCCCCGGTGAGCAGGGACAGGGAGGCGAGGTCCGGGCGCAGTCTCTCGAGGGTGTCCTTGCTGCGGCGCAGGGCGTCGGCGGCCGGTCCGCCGCCCTTCGCGTCGTCCAGCAGTCCCGCCCGGGACAGTCTGCCGACCAGCGTGTCCACATGCCCCTCGGGCAGGCCCATGCGGCGGGCCTCCTCGCGCAGCAGCGGCAGCCCGCGGGTGCCGTTGAGCAGGTCGAGGAAACTGGCCGTCGCCGGGTCCATCGGGCCCAGCGTCAGCGCGTGCGCCGGTGCCATCCCGAACTGCACGGTGTTGAGATCACGCCAGCCGCGCCTGAGCGCGGGCTTCATCATCGGAACGGCCGGAACCGTCACGTCCACAGCATCCATGTCAGGCCCCCGTAGCCCTCGTGGAGCACGCCCCTGGTGGGACATGCCCGTCGTAGAACATCCCCGTACGCCGGGCGAGGTCGGTCGTGGAGCGGTCGACGGTCGGTCGATCGCGGATCACCCGGCGAGGACCAGCATGCCCGGCCGTCACGGAGGGCACCGAAAGTTGTCCACAGGCGGTGGGTATTCGTCGTACAAATCAAACGCTCGGAGGGGGATCGGCACGGAACCGTCCCGGAGGCGGGACTTCCCCCGTGTGCAGCGGGTAACGTCGGGGCGTGTCCGCCGACCCACTGCACCGCGCCGGAGCACCACAGCGCAGCACGACGAGCCAGCCGCCGAGCGGCTCGGGGGCGAGCGCGATCGAGGTCCGCAGAAGCACCCGGCGCCGCCGGACGGTCTCCGCGTACCGCGAGGGCGATCGCACCGTCGTGCTCATCCCCGCCCGGATGTCCGAGGCGGAGGAGCAGCGCTGGGTCACCGTCATGCTCGACAAGCTGGCCGCCCAGGAGAGCAAACGGGTCCTCGGCGACGACGAGCTGACCGAGCGGGCCACGCGGCTGTCCGCGCAGTACTTCGACGGCCGGGCCCGGCCCACCTCGGTGCGCTGGGTCACCAACCAGAACACCCGCTGGGGATCCTGCACCCCCGCCGAGGGCAGCATTCGTCTCTCCCACCGGCTGCAGGGGATGCCCGAGTACGTCATCGACTACGTCCTGTTGCATGAGCTGGCGCATCTGCTCGTGCCCGGACACGGGCCCCGGTTCTGGAGGCTGCTGGACGCCTATCCGCGCACCGAAAGGGCCCGGGGCTACCTCGAAGGAGTGGTCGCCGCCGACCGGCTGCCGCATTCTCCGCCCACCCGCGGCGAGTGATCGCCCTCCCGGTCTTGTGTACCGGGTGTGTACCGACTTCTTCCGGTGTCGGAGTTAGCCGTTAGCCTGGCGCGACGCACTCACATTCGGGATGGGGGACGGTCGTTACGCATGGCCAGGGAATTCCAACGCGGCCACAAGGCCAGGATCAGTGACCTCACCGCGGGCACCGATCTGTACGTAGGCGTGCAGATCAGCGGCCCCGGACTGACGTTCGACATCAGCTGCTTCGGCCTCGACGCCGACGAACGGCTCTCGGACGACCGCTACTTCGTGTTCTTCAACCAGCCGAAGTCCCCCGAGGAGTCCATCCAGCTCCTGGGCGCCCAGGCCGGTGACACGGAGTCCTTCCGGATCACGCTCGACAGGGTCCCGCCGCAGATCCAGAAGCTGTCCTTCACGGCGACCCTCGACGGCGCCGGGCAGATGTCGCAGATCGCCCCCGGGTACATCCGCATCGTGGCGGGCGGCGAGGAGGTGGCCCGCTACTCCTTCAACGGCTCGGAGTTCTCCACCGAGCGGGCCGTGATGCTCGGTGACTTCTACCTGAAGGACGTGTGGCGGTTCGCGGCCGTCGGACAGGGCTTCGACGGCGGCCTGGAGGCGCTGCTGAAGAACTTCGGCGGCGAGGTCATGGAGGAGGAGGCGCCCGCGGCGCCCGCACCGCAGCAGCCGCAGACCGGCGCAGCCCCCGGCTTCGCCCCGCCCGCCTTCGCCGCCCCGGCCGCG